>CAZYLG010000004.1:0-53439 GCA_964648565.1 uncultured Thermoplasmatales archaeon | reverse complement strand
ATCAGATTCTTGTGGATGGGTAACACATATTAACAATTGATACCATATTAGCATTCCCCATCAAAGAGGTGAAAAAAACAAATGGCAGATGAGAAAACCAGTATTTTAAAAATCATGGTTAAGGATCACCATCGAATTGAAGAGTTCATTGATAAGGTTGAACAAAGTCTTGATGATGATTTTGAAGATATTGAAAAAGCATTTAATGTATTTGAATGGCAATTACAAAAACATATTTTTGCAGAGGAAAAAGCAATTTTTACCTTTTACGAACCGGAGGATATTTCCTCAGGTTATAAAATGCTGCCAACGCTAACAAAACAACATAATGACATTTTAAATCGATTAGAAAATATGCGTCGAACCGTTCAAAACGGACAAACCCCTGAAAAAGTAAGTGAATTCAAAAAAGTGTTAATGAAACATCGTACTTTTGAAGAAGTGGAAGTTTACCCAAAATTACAAGAAACATTATCTGAGAAACAAAAGGATCAGATCATCGAAAAAGTAAAAATGATTCTCTAAAGAAAAATAAATGCAAAGGTGAAAAAAATTATGAGTGAAAAAATTGGATATCAATGTGAAGAATGTGGTAGAACTGAAATTGTTACAGATGGCTCAGTTCCTAAATGTTGTGGAAAACCCATGAAGGAAGCACCGCTTGATGTATGTATGAAACCTCCAGCTGATGCTGAAAGTGCCCGAATGACCGATGATGATGAAGCCTGTGATGATTCTCGCGGCGTGTAAGAACCTCAAAAGAGTTTTCTTCCACCTTGGGATTAAATCCCAGTGGAATTTTTCATTTTTTTATTGAAATCGTTCAAACCGGTCCTGTTTTGCTTTACAAATCGGACATACTAATGGTGGTTCTTCCCGAGCACATAAATAGCCACACACCCGACACCGCCAAACCGGCATTGACTCCTTAGAATCAAGATTTGTTTGAGATGATTTCTTAGATGTATTATGTTGCGGTCTCTTTTCTTTTTTAGGACGACGTTCAGGGATTGCTGAAATCTCTTTTTTTCCATCGACGACTTCTTCAGATACATACAAACCACAATAACAAGTTCCAAACTCGTTTAAATCTGCATCTCGATAGTCGCAGGGACAGATAATGTCTAAATCCTCTTTTTTTTCTCCATCAGCAAGACGGCAGGGACATGCCCAATACCCATATCGTTTTTCATTGATCAATAAACTTTTCACTAATGCTTTGGTATGATCCTTATCTGGATTTAAATGATACCCGCTTTCTTCAGCTTCTTTTTTTAATTTTTGATATAATCGATCCACATCCTCTTCTGTTACTGATGCAGCATCATTCATCCTTCAATCGCCTCACGAATTTGTTTTTCTTTAAAACCAACTATTGCTTTTTCGTTATTAATGACCATCGTAGGAAAGGAAACACGAGGATTCCATTTTTCCACTTCATCTAACACATCAATACGTTCATTCGAACTTAATAAATCAGTGTATACGAAATCATAAGCAACATTTAATGAATCAAGTAATTTTTTTGTTTTTCGACACCATACACAAGTGCTTAATGCAAATAATATGATGGGGCCTTTATCTTTTCCGTCAACATGCGTATATTCTATCATATATTTCCTTCACCTTTCCAAATACTGATTATAATAAACCAAATCTTCAATTGGTTTTCGCTTTGGCCGATCTTTCTCAGATTCGCGTTGTTTTTCAGTTAGTTCTTTGCGGATTTCATCTCTTTTATTGCCTATGATGACTAATGCAATCACTTGCATATCTTCTGGAATCCCAAGGACTTTCCGTGTTTTCTTCGGACTATATCCAGCTATTGGATGTGCAACCAATCCAAGTTCAGTTGCTTCTAAAATCAAAAATCCAGTAGCAATACCTGCATCAAATAAGTAGTACTCTCGATCATAAATTACACAATCATCTTCTTTTCGAGCACATACTGCCACATACATGCCTGCATGAAACGCCCATTCATTACCTTTGGATAATACGTTTTGCATTTCTTTTCGTTTATCATCATCTGTGATGAACACATACCGCCAAGGCTGATTATTAAAACAGGATGGAGCAAGTTGTATCGCAGTCTCCAACTGTTTAATTTCCTTATTATTCGGAGAAATAGGATCAAGATTTCGAAAAGCTCTTCGGTTTTTTATAGCTCTGTTCACATCCATCATCTATCAATCCTTACTTAGGTAACCTCGTTTTATTGTAATAATCCTTGGATGATCAAATCAGTAGCATCATCTTCTGAGAGCCCCCGAGCCATCAATGTTTGCAATTGTTTGGAATCAACACTTCCAAGTGACGCTTCATGAGTTATATGAGCTTTCGGATGATTCACTTTTACGATTGGAACTGCACTTACAACTCCATTGTCTTGTACGATCTCTTTACAATCCACATGGCCTCGTGCATAGGCAGCAGAAGCAGTAAGTTCACTATACACTTCAGCTTCAGCTTGATCTCTAACAGCAACACGGGAAAGAAGAACTCCTTTGGAATAAGCACCATTCAAATGACCAATCTCCCGGATTTTAACAACATCATCATGGGTAGCATTAACTCGGGCGTTCATTTCAAGAGTACTTTTCTCTTCACAGGTAGTCTCATAATCGATATCGATAAGTCCAACTCTTCCTTTCAACAATTCAAAATCAGTGATATATCGAGCATGTTTTCCAACATGAATCTTAGCTTTTGGAATGACTTGCACACCCCCTTTATCACTATGAATATGACGTTCATAATATTTGTAGGAAGCATTTTCCTCAAGTGTTAACTCAGCATCCATTACATGTTTCACATCAATTGCATTTGGAAACGTACAATGAGCAAGTACATCGATATGAGCATCTTTTTCAATCACTGCATTCAATACGATATGTTGCACGCCCTTTTTCGGCATCATTCCAAAACACATTTGCACAGGATGCTTCACCCGGGTTCCTTCTTTTAATCGTAAATCAATTTTAATACCATCTTTGATTTGTTCTGTTTTAATTTCAAGACCCTCAACTGCATGCATACCGACAACTTTATCATGATGAATTAACAAATGAGCGATATCTTTTCGTTTGAACATATCACTTTCTATCCCTGCACTCCCAGTGATCTCCGAAGCTAACCGTTGATCAGAACTCATTCTATCGCCTCCCGAGCACGTTCAATATCAGGCTTGTTTTTATGATTGCATGGAACACAATTTTGTTCAAAATAAGGTATGATTTTATCAGCTGTATTTTTTTCGATGATTTGTCCATCACACATTAAAAATGCATGATCAGCTTGTCGCATCACCGCCAGACTATGGGTGATTAATAAAACAGTGGTTCCTTTTTCCTTCAGTATTTTAATAGCCTCAGCCATACGTTCAAGAGTTGCCACATCTATCCCAGAATCAGGTTCATCAAGCATGATAAATGGAGGATTCATCGCAATAATTGATGCCAGCTCAATTTTTTTACGTTCACCACCAGAAAGTGTTTCATCAACTGCACGAGTAAGATAATCATCTGGTTTCAATCCAACTTTTTTCAATGCATCAGCAATAATTAATTCTTTATCATTTTCTTCACTAGGGATTCCAGCTCCCACAAAATCATTGACTGATATTCCCTCATAACGAGCGGGTTCTTGCCAACCAAAGGTTATCCCTTTTCGGGCTCGTTGATCAATGGTTAATTCATTGATTTTTTCACCGTTAAAATAAATATCTCCACTCACTTCCCGATATCCTTCAAGGCCCATGATAGCTGAAGCAAGCGTTGATTTTCCAGCTCCATTAGTTCCAACTAATGCATGAATATGTCCTTTCCAAACATCCAAGCTAACATCCTGAAGAATATGTTTTCCATTGATATGTAAATTCAAATCTCTTACTTCTAGTAATCCCATATGTTTTTAGCTCTCCTACATGTTATTGTTTTTAACGATATGATTCCATGATTTCTTTGATAATTTGAGGATTATTTGATCTGTTAATGAGCGGTGTTTTATCCCCCTGATAAAGGGCATGCAAGGATTCAAAAGATTGTTTTTCCTTGTTTTGATAAAATATACCCAGTAACAAAGGATCTGTTTGCAACGATAAGTGAAAAGCTTGTTCTTTATTTGAGTCATCATGGTTTTTGATATATTCTGTATGATTTTTATACCATTCATATGTGTTTACCTTGTTAAACGAGACACATGGTTGTAAGATATCAACCAATGCGTATCCGTTATGTTGAATTGCTTTTGAAAGAATGTTTTTTGTTTCTTTTTGATCTCCTGCATAAGCCCTAGCCACAAATGATGCGTCAAGTGAAAGCGCAACAGCAATTGGATTAAATGGTTCAAGAATGACGCCCTCGGTTTGCACAGATGTTTTAAAGCCTCGTTGACTTGTAGGTGAAGCTTGTCCTTTCGTTAACCCATAGACCATGTTATTATGCACGATGTTTGTGATATCTGGATTTCTTCGAATGGTATGAATGAAATGATTTCCACCTTCCCCATACATATCTCCATCACCACTTTCAGCAATCACAGTTAAGGACGGATTAACTGCTTTTATCGCCGTTGCTGGAGGAAGTGCTCGACCATGTAATCCATTAAAATAATTGGTTTTGAAATATTGAGGGATTTTTGCTGCTTGACCAATTCCTGAGACGACAACTACATTGTGTGGATCTATCTTTAAATCAGTAAGTGTTTGTTTAAGTGTTGAAAGAATGCTAAAGTTTCCACAACCTGGGCACCATGCAATATCAATATCCTCGGAAACATCAAACGAAGTATTCATTTTCTTTCCTCCAATGCTTGTACTGTTTCAGGAATTTTTTGAAGCAGTGTTTCAACGGAGAATGGATGACCGGTGTATTGTAAAATGTGGGCATCTGCTGAAAATCCGGTTTCTTCTAAAAGCACTTGGTCAAATTGAGCTGTAGCATTATTCTCAACGGTTATGATCCTATTGGCTTTCTTTAGATAGGTTTTTGTTTTTGGGTGCAATGGATAGACCTGTGGGAAATGAAGAAACGAAATCATATCTTTATTCATCTTCTTTCGTGCTTCTTCGATAATATGAACCGTTGAACCCCACCCTATGAGTAATGTATCATAATTCACAGAACCATACAATGTTGGAAGAATACTATGTTTTCGAATCTGTTGCATTTTCCCCAACCGTTTTTCCACCATTTGTTTTCTGACATCAATCTTTTCGGTAATACGACCAGATTCATCATGTTCATCGCTATCAACGCAAACATAACCTGAGCCATGCCCAGGTATTCCCCTCGGAGAAACACCCTGGATACCCTTTGCATATCGATCATAGGATTCAGTGGATTTAACAATCTGATGATTAGGTTGTTTATCTAATTCTAAAAAAGATGATGTTTGATATTTAGAATCAACAAAATATTGGTCACTTAGTATAATGACAGGGATTTGATATCTATCAGCTAGATCAAAAGCCTTTTTAGTCAATAAAAATCCTTCTTGTAATGATCCCGGTGCATAAATAATTCGAGGGAATTCTCCATGGCCGGAATGAATCGCTAATTGTAAATCTCCTTGTTCTGTTCGGGTGGGAAGTCCAGTTGCTGGACCAGGACGCTGTGCAATATGAATGACAATCGGTGTTTCAGACATCGCAGCTAAACTTAGTCCTTCACTCATTAATGCAAAGCCGCCACCAGAGGTGGTAACTAATGCTCTTGCCCCTGCATACCATGCACCAACAGCCATATTAATCGCAGCGATTTCATCTTCTGCTTGTTCAACAAAAACATTAGCTTTTTTGCCATTGGATGCTAAAAAAGTCAAAACTCCAGTTGATGGAGACATCGGATAGGATGAAACAAAGTTCACTCCTGCCGCAAGAGCACCAAGGCCAATCGCCTGAGTCCCATTTAATAACAGTAATGATCTTGTTTCATTCGAATCATTATTGATTTTTTCAGGGATTTGAATTGAAGAAATAAGTGTTTGAGCAAAAGAAATGCCTTTGTTCATAGCTATTATGTTATCGTCAATGATTTTTTCGGATTTACCAGAAAATAAAGATGCGATATGTTTCTTTAATTCTTTTTTAGGTATATGAAAAAGAGAAGAAAGAAGGCCAACAGCAATGGTGTTTACATAAACCAGGTTACCGATCTGTTTTGCATTATTTATAAAATCAAATGAGAACACATGCGGATGAGAAATAGATGAAACTATTGTATCGTCCCCAATGATAATAGTGTCATCGGTCACCCGATGTGATACATGATCAAATGCTTTCTCATCTAAAACAACCAAGATATCAATACGATCAACAAATGAAGTGATTGGGAGAAGAGAGGCTCTGATTTCAGTGGAATTGCTGCCACCTCGCACTCTAGACATGTATTCTTTTGTGGAAAACACATAATAATTTGAATGGTGCAACAAGGTAACAAAGAGTTGTTCAACAGATTGAATACCTTGTCCTGCTTCACCTGCGATAACAATTGAAATATCCTGTTGTTCAGATCTCATAATTCAGTATGCCTCCTAAAAAAAGAGAAGAAAGGAGGGTGTTTATTCATTATTTTTCCATAACCCATGTACATTGCAATACTCGCGTGCTTCGACCTGGTCTGCTGAAATGGTAAACAATGCTTGTGGTTTATCTCCTGGTTTTAAGTGTTGTCGGTAACTTTTTCCATCAGCGATTAGTTGGATCCATTCGATAAAGTGTTTTTCTTCCATTGGATGATCTTGTTTTTGACCAACTTTTACAAGGATACCTTCTTCTGTTCTTTCAATATATGGTACATGTTTTTCAGTTGAAGCATCCTCTGTTTTTGGTTCCTGTTTCTGCATTGGTTCACCGCAACAAACAAGTTCACCTGGCCCAGCATGAAGAACTTCTACTATATTTCCACATTTATTACATTTGTAAATTTCTCTAACTTCCGTCATTTTTTTACCTCACACTTTTTTTAATAGTTTTCAGCTAAGATTTCGTAATAGCTTTGTGGATGTTGGCAGGCTGGGCATGTTTGTGGTGGTTCTTCACCTTCATAAATAAAACCACAGTTTCGACATTTCCATTTCATTGGTTTATTACGTTTGAACACCTTATTCTCTTTCACGTTTTCTAGAAGTGTTCTATATCGTTTTTCATGTGCTGCTTCCACTTTCGCTATATTTCGAAAACTATGAGCAATCTCAGGGAATCCTTCTTCTTCAGCAATCTTTCCAAAATCAGGATATAAGGTTCCCCATTCCATTTTTTCTCCGTCAGCTGCTTCAAGTAAGTTTTCTTCGGTGGTTCCAATTACACCTGCAGGATAATCTGCGGTAATTTCTACCATGCCGCCTTCTAAATGCTTGAAGAAGACTTTCGCATGTTCTTTTTCGTTTTCAGCGGTTTCTTCAAAAATGGCTGCGATTTGTTCGTAGCCTTCTTTTTTAGCTTGCTTTGCAAAATAGGTATATCTATTTCGGGCTTGTGACTCTCCTGCAAATGCTTTTAATAAGTTTTGTTCTGTTTTTGATCCTTTTAATTTTACCATTTTTACTTTTCACCTTGGTGCTCATTTTAGTTATGGGCCTGCATGAATCATAGGCCAGTAAACATCTGATTGTTCGAACCATTCCATACTTTCTTTTTCCTGTTTGAGAATGTTGTAATGACCAGTTTCCATATCTGCAAAATAATGAAGCATATTTTTCACGGTGGTATCTTCATAGCGTTCTGATAAAGCTAAATAGAAATCATGAGCTGCTTGTTCAGCTTGCATTGCTTGGGAAAGGACTTTGCTAACGGGTATATCTTCATCTTCTGGAATGGTGACTTCTGGGAGTGGGACAGGTGTTTGTTTTGGTAATTGAAGTGTTTTATCAGAGTATTCAGATTTGTAGAGATCGGAGATGTATTGTTTGTGTTTTTGTTCTTCTTTAGCTAAGAAATCAAATTTATCTTTCATCAGTCCGTTTTTTACATGATTTGCTAGCTTGGTATAGATCTGGTTGCTTTCTTGCTCGCTTTTAATAGCTGCAAGAAGAAGATCTTCTAGATCATATGATGTTAAATCCATTTGTTCTTCCTCCTTTTTTAATCCAATAATCGTTTTTCTCCCTGTAATGATTGGATTTCAGTGATATCTTGGCTTGCTTCGAGACATCCTATATATTCCCCGTCTTGATCTTTGAGTGCATAGTATTCAATCATTACTTTGTGTTTTTTATCATCATCCAAGGTTAAATTGATCCAAAATCGTGCGTTGTCTCGTGATCCTTCTTTCATTTCCTTCAGGATTTCTTCGACTTTTGACAAACTTTTCTTTGGATGACAATTGCGCACGTCTCGCCCTAACGCTGCTTCTGGTCGTTTAAAGATTCGAGTGTTATGTTTATTCCAGGCAAGGACTTTGTCATCCTTGTCTAGAACTGAGAATTCAATAGGGAGAGTCTCTAATATTGATTCCAGATGTTCATCACTTAATTTTCCAATCATATTCTCGCCTAACACTTTTTTTATTCCTCATTAAGTTCTGAAACAAAAGATCGTTGTCCAAGTTCTCTGTCAATCATATAAAGACCGTTTCCTTTGTTTCCCACCATTTCTAGTTTATCTATGATTTCGTTGTCATTTGCTTCTTCTTCGATTTGTTCGGTGACAAACCATTGTAAGAAGATCTCTGTTGCGTGATCATTTTCTTTTTTTGCTAAATCCACAAGATCATTGATCGATTTGGTGATGAACTGTTCATGTTCTAGTGTTTGTTTAAACATGGTTAGTGGGTCTTTGAACGTGGTTGGTGGTTGTTCAATTGCTTGTAATTCTACTTTTCCACCTTGATCATTTATATAATTGTAAATACGGGTTGCATGTTCCATTTCTTCTTGGTACTGAACCATAAACCAGTTTGCAAATCCATCTAAACCTTTATTGGTTGTATCTGCAGACATAGCTAAGTAAAGATAGGCCGAGTACATTTCTTTGTTTATTTGATCATTTAATGCTTGTTTCATTTTTTTACTTATCATCTTTTTAATTCACCTCTTCTCTTACGTTTTTCATTGAATGGTAATTATGCTTTTTTATGGCAGAACCACCAATCATAGCAATCGTATTCTTTCTTTCTTTGTGCTGCTGATTTTGTATCTGATGCAGGTGGAATTATTACTTCATCTTTGATGAGTTCATTGTTTGGCCAGTTTGCTGGGATTGCAACACCTTCTTTTTCTGATTTTTGGAATCCTTTGATCATTCGTAAAAATTCATCCATATTTCTTCCAAGCTCTTGAGGATAATACAAAATGGCTCTAATGATTCCTTTTGGATCCATAATAAAGACAGCTCTAACGGTGTTTGTACCTTTATTTGGATGAATAAGACCAAGTTTATTAGCAACGCCACCAGTATCAGCAATGATTGGAAATTCTATTTGAAGACCAAGATTGTCTTTGATCCATTCTTCCCATTTAATATGACTAAACACTTGATCGACACTGAGTCCAATGAGTTCGGTGTTTAGTTTTTTGAATGCCGGATACCGTTTTTGAAATGCGTAAAATTCAGTAGTACATACAGGTGTGAAATCAGCTGGATGGCTGAATAAAATGAACCATTTTCCTTTGAATGCGTCAGGTAATTTCATTTTTCCTTCGGTGGTTTGTACTTCTAACTTTGGAAACTTATCCCCAATAAGGGGCATTTTTTGTTCGTCTTCCATATATTTTTCCTCCATTAAATTTTTTATTTATTTTTGATATTTTTTGCTATATTTATTCCTTTATTTTTAACTTTTTCTAAATCTTTTTCACTTGGGACAAAATTTATGTTCATACTCTCTTCTGGAAATTCCCAGGATAGCCCATCAAGCATATTTTCAATTAGTTTCACAGCTTGACCGCCCCATCCATAAGAGCCAAACACAAAACCCACTCTCTCTTTTGGCCTGAGCCCTTTCAAATAGGTAAGAAATCCTCCAACGCTTGGAAGCATATTATTGTTAAGTGTTGATGAACCTATACCGATAACTCTAGCTTCTAATATATCTGTGATAACATCTGAAAAAGGAGTGTTTTGGATATTTCGAATTCTCACATTCATACCTCCTTCTTCAAGTCCTGAAGCAAATGCATATGCTAATTTTTTTGTTGATCCCCACATAGTATCATAAGCAATCACTGCATAGGGTTTTGTTTCATTTTTGGACCACTGATCGTATAATGAGATAATGTCCTTCAGATGATGACGCCAAATGATCCCATGACTGGGAGCAATAGTATCAAAATCAAGGTTTGATACGCCAGTTAATGCTTTTTGTACTTGACTACCATATGGAAGCACGATGTTTGCATAATATTTAGCTGCTTCTTCTCGAAGAATTCCCCAATCCAATTGAGAATCAAATCGCTCGGTTGTTGCTATGTGTTGACCAAAAGCATCATTTGGGAATAGAATCTTATCATGTTCACTATAGGTTACCATTGAATCCGGCCAATGCACCATGGGAATTGGAATGAAGTCTAGTGTCCGTTTCCCAATGGAAAAGCTATCTCCGGCATCAACAACCTTAAAATTCCAATTTTTGTTGTAGTGTTGTTTAAGGCCTCGTTTTCCACGGGTTGAGGTAACAAGTGTTGCATTGGGTATTATATCTATTATTTTTGGCAGGCTTCCGGAGTGATCCATTTCCACATGATTTGAAATAACGACATCGATATTTTTTGGATCAATTACAGATGAAATACGAGTTTTCATTTCATCATACATATAATGTTTCACAGTGTCAATAAGAGTGATTTTCTCATCAAGAATCAAATAGGCATTATAGGTTGATCCTCTCGGAGTGATATATCCATGGAAATTTCGTAAGTTCCAATCAATACCTCCAACCCAGTACACATTTGGTTTAATTTCAACTGCCTTCATCATAATCACGCTCGATTTTTTTTGTGTTTATTGTTTTTCAAACGCTTCTTTTCCTGCACCACAAACAGGGCATACCCAATCTTCAGATACATCTTCAAATGCGGTTCCTGGTTTTACATCATTATCTGGGTCTCCCTGTTCAGGGTCGTAAATATAGCCACAGACGGTACATACATATTTATCCATTCTTTTTTCCTCCTTATTTTGTTCTTTTTTTGGTTGTGCACCTAAATATGTAGGTGCATTTTTTGGTGATAATCCACCCTTGACATTGTGGTAATATTCATAGGTCATTGGCTCTTTATCAGTGAGTAAATCAGCATTCGTAACCTCCCCAATGAATATTGTATGGGTGCCAACATCTTGCTTGTTTATTAATCTTACTTCAAGGTATGCAACGGCGTGATCAGTGACAATTGGAGCAAGGGTTTTCTTTTGTATGCAGGTTACATGTTCCATTTTGTCAATTGATCTTCCACATTTGAATCCAAAGGTACCAATGAGACTCATTGGTGTTTCCTTGTCAAGGATGGAAATGGTAAATTTTTCGCTTTGTGAAATGATTTCATGGGTAAAATTGTTTTTATTGATGCTTACTGCAATTATTGGGGGTTCTGCAGTAATCTGCATTAATGAATTAGCAATTTGTCCATTTGATTGTGTATTGTATTCTGAACAAACGATGTATAATCCATATGAAATCTTATGTAACACATTTTTATTCAGATTGTCGCCCCCGTTTTTTTTCTAAACAATCTTTGCAGATTCCTTTAAAGTATCCATGTACTTCTTCGATTCGATGTCCTTGGTTGGTGACATGTTTTTTAATGGAACTTACGGTTGGGCATTGAAAATCAACATCAATAATGACTCCACATTGCTTACAGATGAAATGATGATGCATACTACTGTTGAAATCATAGCGATGTTCGGTTGGACAGATAGTTAATCGTTGTATGAGATGTGAATCTGAGAGTGTTTCAAGGTTGTTATAGATGGTTGTTCTTGATAGCCCAGGATTGGTTTTTTTTAGATTTTGATATATTTCTTCTGCTGTTGGATGATTTCTGTGGGTGTCAAGATATTTAAGAATAGCAAGTCTGTGATGAGTGATCTTTAAATCATTTGCTTTGAGAAGATCTACATAGTTTTCCAATCACATCACCTAGATTTTAGAATGATTATTAAATTGTAATCATTACAATCTAATAGTGAATACAGGGTAATGTATTTAAACGTTTCGACCAAAAGTAAAAATCATAAAAAAAGAAAAAAAACAATAAAAATTAGCAAGATGAATGCTCAATTGCTTCATGCGGGCAAGCCGTTACACAGGCACAACACTCAATACAATCAGAAACATTGTTACAAACCGCTTTTCCATCTTTCACTTCAAAAATATCAACTGGACAAACGGTAACACATTCCGCAGCACCCGTACACTTTTCATAATCAACAATGATTTTGATATCTCCATCTTCAAACTCTTTTTTAGCCATAATTTATCATACCTCACATTTAATATAACAAAAGGAAGGGAAAAGATTGTTTTAACTGTTTCTAATTAAACAATCTCCAATTGATCCTTCGCAATACTCCTTAAATCAACCTTCCGAATCTTACCGCTAGCCGTCATCGGAAACGTATCCTCAAACAAAATATACTTAGGAATCTTAAACCTGGAGATACCTTCATTACAAAACGATTTAATCTCTTCTTCAGTAGCTTGCTCGCCCTCTTTCAACTTTATAAACGCACAAACCTCTTCCCCATATTTTTCACTTGGAACTCCAACAACAGCCACATCTTCAACCTTTTCATGAGTATACAAGAACTCCTCAATCTCACGAGGATAAACATTTTCACCACCACGGATGATCATATCATCAGTTCGGCCCAGTATACTAAAATAACCATCTTCATCCATCACAGCTAAATCCTTGGAATGAAGCCAGCCGTCAACGATACTTTCATTTGTTTTGTCAGGCATCTTGTAATAACCTTTCATAATATTATAACCGCGAGCAATAAGCTCACCTGGTTCACCAGGTGGAAGTTCATCACCCGTCTCAGGATCAATAATTTTCGCATCGATATGAGGCAAAACCTTACCCACGGTTTCCACACGTTTCTCAATTGGGTCATCCCGACGAGTCATTGTAATAACTGGCGAAGCCTCAGTTAATCCATAAGCAATGGTAATTTCCTTCAAATACATTTTTTCCATTGCTTCTTTCATCACTTCAATAGGACATGAAGACCCTGCCATAATACCTGTTCTCAATGATGATAATGTGAACTCATCAAAATCAGGATGTCGGAGTTCAGCAATAAACATAGTTGGAACTCCTTGCAACGCAGTACATTTTTCGTGTTCAATGGACTCAAGAACTTTTCCAGCATCAAACTGCTCAATTGGCACCATAGCAGATCCATGAATAACAGAATTCAACGTGGACATAACACAACCAAAACAATGGAAAAATGGAACTGGGATACATAACCGATCTTTCTCAGTCATTCCCATAGTCTCACCAACATAATACGCATTATTCACAATATTATGATGCGTTAATTCCACTCCTTTCGGAAAACCAGTTGTTCCAGAAGTATATTGCATATTGATAGTATCTTGCGGATCAAGTGAAGATTGTCTATCAATGAGATGATCATCAGATATTTGTTGATGCATATCTTCAAATTCAGAAAATGAAAACATCCCCTTCGGAGCATCACCCCCAATGAAAACAATATTTTTCAAAAATGGTAAATTTTCCAAATCAATGTTTCCAGGTTCAGTCTCCGAAAGATTCGGAACTACTTTTCTAGTCATCTCAACATAATTAACATCTTTGAAAGATTCGACCAAAAATAGTGTTGTAGTATCAGATTGCTTCAATAAATATTCAAGTTCTTTTGCTTTATAATACGTATTTACGGTGACAAGCACCGCTCCAATTTTCGCTGAGGCAAACTGAAGATAAACCCATTCTGGAACATTATATGCCCAAACTGCAATATGATCTCCTCTCTTAAGGCCAAGAGCCATCAAAGATTTTGCAATCTTGTCTACTTTGTCTTTGAACTCTTTATAACTCAATCGAAGTCCACGGTCAACATATACTAACGCATCATTTTTTGGATATTTTTTTGCTGTTTCATCAACTATATCGCCTATTGTTTTTTCAATCACAATGTACTCCCCCATTAGTTTATCTGATGGGATTAAACAAACATTCAATTTTTTTCAAATAACGTTCAAACAATGAATTCACGTTTTTCTAATAAAGATTATCCTTTAAAAAAAAAGTAAAATCAACCAAACCGACCATGAAGATTTATAATACCCTAAAAGATACTTTTCTACGTATGAAAGCACTTGCAATTAACGGCAGCGCCCGAAAAAATGGAAACACAGCAATACTAATCAATGAAGTATTCTCCATCCTTAAAAAACATGATATTGATTGCGAAATGATTCAACTTGCAGGTGAACAAATCAATGGATGCAACGCATGCAATCAATGCTATAAGTTAAAAGATAATACTTGTTTTCAGAAAGACGATATTGTAAATCAGTGTATTAAAAAAATGATGGATGCAGATGCCATTCTTTTAGGTTCTCCCACCTATTTTTCAAATGTAACTGCAGAAATGAAAGCACTCATAGACCGTGCAGGACGTGTGGGAAGAGCAAATGATAATGCGTTCAGACATAAGATCGGAGCAGCAATTGTTGCTGTCCGAAGAGCTGGGGCAATTCATGCGTTCAACGCCATTAATCATTTTTTCTTGATAGAAGAAATGATTATACCTGGCTCGATTTATTGGAACACCGGAATTGGAAAAGATATTGGTGATGTAAACGCTGATGAAGAAGGATTAGACAACATGAGAAACCTCGGAGAAAATATTGCATGGTTACTTAAAAAGATACAGGTTAAAAAGAAATAAAAAAAATTCACTGAAAAATGAAAATATGAACTGTATTGAAGGAAAAGTATTAACTAGACAAGGATTCAAAAATGGATATATCCTTTTAAAAAACACGGAAAATCCAACAATACATTTTGGCACATCATCAAAATCATCAGCTGAAAAATCACTTATCATACCCACATTTGTTAACGCTCACACCCACATAGGCGATACGTTCATTCGAGAAAAAAATATTCCATTACCTCATAACATTGAACAGCTCGTCGCACCGCCTAACGGATTGAAACATACGCTTTTAAACAGAACAGATGACCCGGAGATACTTCAAGGAATCATTCATGGTTTACAAGAACTTCAACAAGAAGGAATCTCAACATTTATTGATTTTAGAGAAAATGGAATAAACGGCATTCATCTTCTCAAGAAAGCATTAGATCAAATCCCATTACAATCAATGATATTGGGAAGACCTAAAAAGCATAATTTTTCTTCAACTGAAATAAACACTCTTTTACAGCATTCAGATGGCATAGCAATTAGCAGTCTTGAAGATATGGAATATGACACTATTAGTCAAATCGTCGAACAAACAAAGAAAAAAAATAAAAAATTCGCACTTCACACAAGCGAACGAATTAGAGAACCAATTGACCCAGTTCTTTCTTTACAACCTGATTTCATCGTTCACATGAACCAAGCATCAAAAAAGGATTTAGAAAAGGTTAAAGATCAAAAGATACCAATAGTTGTTTGTCCTAGATCAAATCACTTCTTCGGTTTGAAACCAAACCTTATAAGAATGAAACAAACTGGAAATAAAATCTTTCTTGGAACTGACAACTTCATGTTTCATCCTCCTAGCATAATTAAAGAAATTCAGTTCATTCAAGCCAATCTTCCAAACCTTTTCTCCATCGAAGAACTATTTCTTATGAGCACCTATAACGTAAGGAAAGATTTAAATTTAAAAGATAATATTCCTGGTTCCACACTCCCAAAAACATGGATAGTTCTGAATCCAAATAATTATCAGATTAAAACAATACTAAAAAAGGTTGAAGAGGGATGATATGAACGTCGAAGAAATAATGTCAAAAGAATTAATAGTCGGATATGTTCCAGGAACAGTCGAAGAAGCATTAACAATCTTATCCAAAAATGATGTTACAGGTATCCCCGTATTAAAAAAAGGTACAGATCTCATCAAAGGAGTAGTTACCCGCACGGATATTTTCAAAAATGCTGAAGAAGACCAATTAGCTATGGTTATGAACGAAGATTACGCGTCAATTAAACCAAAGGACAACATTGAAAAAGCTGCAAAAATTTTATACGAACAACGAATCCATGGACTCCCAGTTGTATCCACTAAAAATCAACTTGTAGGAATCATCAGCCCAAGAGAAATTTTAAAAGTACTCGTTCAACAAAAACATGATGAAAAAGTCAAAAGTTTATCAACAACCAAAGTTGTTCCAGTATATAAGGAAACACCAATAAACATCGTCATGGAAATTATTAACATCACCAATGAAAATGCATTACCCGTTTTAGATGAACATCGAAAAGTAATTGGAATTGTTACTGATGGAGACATATTCAAACTCAGCCAGATCAAAGAAGAAATCGAAGAATCACATATGGGAATCGGAGATGATGAAGACCAATGGACATGGGAAGGAATAAGAGATACTGTTCGAATGTATCATTCAACTTCAGAAGTATCTCTACCTATGGAACCAGTCGAAAAAGTAATGATAAAAAAAGTGAAAACAGCTACGAAAAGAACACCTGTTTGTGATGTTGCAAAAATAATGATTAAAAACGACATTAGTCATATCCCTATTGTTAATTCAGAAGATAGACTAGTTGGCATGGTAACCGATATTGATTTAATGTCATGTTTATCATAAAATCAAAGAATTTCATATTATTAAGGAGAAAAATTCACCTATGGCTTTAGATACTTACGACAAAATAATAATGCTAGCAAAGAGAAGAGGATTTCTCTATCCATCTTTTGAAATCTATGGAGGTTCTGCAGGTTTTTATGATTATGGACCAATGGGATCCCGATTAAAAGAAAATCTTGAAAATCTATGGAGAAAATACTATTTACTTAAAGATGCAAATGTAGAAATCAGTACACCAACAATTACTCTTTATGAAGTTTTAAAAGCATCTGGTCATGTTGATGAGTTTACAGACTTAACCGTTGATTGTAAACAATGTCAAACATCATTTAAAGTTGAAGATATCATTGATGAAAATCAAACGGTTGAAGAAGCCGTAGCAAATGATACCATAACGTGTCCAGATTGTGGATCAAAACTTTCCAATGCCCATCCTGTCAATCTCATGTTTTCCACTGAAATAGGTATCGGGAAAACACGAGATGCGTTTTTACGGCCTGAAACCGCTCAAGGTATTTTTACGGGGTTTCATCTTTTATATCGCTATGCTAGGGAAAAACTTCCCTTTGGTGTTGTGCAACTCGGCAAAGGATACCGTAATGAAGTTTCTCCAAGGCAAGGACCAATTCGAATGAGGGAGTTCTCTATGGCCGAAGCAGAAATCTTTTTTGACCCGGAGAATAAAAGCCACGAATTATTCGATGAAGTAAAAGATCATGAACTGTATCTTTACGATAATGTCAACGATATGAAAGTCCCAATGAAAAAAGCAGTTGATGAAGGCATCATTAACAATCAAGCATTAGCATTTTACATGTACATGACCCAAAGCATTCTCCTCGATGCAGGTGTTGATCCTGAAAAATTCCGTTTTCGAAAACACGCCGATGATGAACTAGCTCATTATGCAAAGGAATGCTGGGATGCAGAACTACTCAGCGAACGGTTCGGTTGGGTTGAATGTGTGGGCATCGCCGATCGGAGCGCATATGATCTAAATGCACATATTACTGCTTCAAAAACTGATATGTACGCGTTACGTCGATATGACGAACCCAAAAGAGTTACCAAAAAACAAATCGTTCCAAAGATGAATGTTCTTGGACCAGAATTCAAACAACGTGCAGGAATTATCAAAGAGAAATTAGAATCAATGGATGCGGAGAATATCCCAGAACCTTTCGTCATAGAGGTAGATAATGAAAAGATTAGGATTCCAGATACCTGCTATGCTATCGAAGAAGAAACAGTGACTGTTCCAGGTGATAAATTTGTTCCTCATGTTATCGAACCATCATATGGCATCGATCGAATCTTATATTGTTTACTTGAACATAATTATCATGAAGAAACAAAAAATGATGAGGAATACCGGAAATTATTATTACCTCCATCAATGGCTCCTGTCAAAGTGGGAGTGTTTCCATTAATCAGTGATGAAAAACTTATAAAAATCGCAAAAAAATTGGATAAAACATTCCGAGAAAACAATATTTTTACTACATATGATGATGGAGGTAGTATCGGTAGAAGATATGCTCGAATGGATGAGATAGGGACACCATTCTGTGTCACGGTTGATTTTGAGAGTTTAGATGATAATCAAGTAACCATTCGGAATCGAGACACTACAGAACAGCAGCGCGTAGCAATAAAGGATGTCATTAACCAAATCAAAGATCAATTAGAAAAAAAATAAGGGCAAAGGAAAAAATCCAAAAGTTTTCCTTTTTTATTTTTCCTTATCAGAAAGATTTTGCAGTGTCATTGATGATATCAATAGTGTCATCAATTTCCTTTTCAGAGATGATAAGTGGAGGTCTGAATCGAATAGTACTTGATCCACAACCTAGCACAACAAGACCGTTTTTGTATAATTTATTAATCATTTCATCTCGTTTATCTGGTGTTGGCAAATCAAATGCACACATCAACCCGCGACCTCGAGCATTAGAAAGTAATTGCGGATATTTTTGTTCAAGTGATTCTAACCCTTCAAGTAATCTTTTTCCTTGAACTTCAGCGTTTTGTAATAAGCGGTCTTCTTGGATAACCTCAAAATATTTTTGAGCTCGAAGCATGTCCACTAAATTTCCACCCCAGGTGGAATTGATACGGCTGCTCACATTGAACACATTATCTTTCACTTCATCTACTTTGTCACCGACCATGATACCGCATACTTGTGTTTTTTTACCAAATGCAAGAATATCCGGTTGAACATCAAAATGTTCATGAGCCCACATTTTTCCAGTAAGACCAACACCACTTTGAACTTCATCAACCATGAACATGATGTCGTGATCATCACAAAGCCTTCGTATTTCCTTGAAAAATTCTTTTCTAAAATGATGATCGCCACCTTCTCCTTGAATCGGTTCAATGATGAGAGCTGCAATATCATCAGGATGTTGCGCAAATGCATTTTCTATTTCATCTACAGCTTGTTTTTCAAGATTTACAACTTCTTTCAAATGTTCTTCGTTTAATGGAAATTTGATTTTTGGATTAATGATCCGTGGCCATTGCAACACGGGGAAATATTTTGTTTTATTCGGATCAAAGGTATTGGTCATTGGAAGTGTATATCCTGTCCTTCCATGAAATGCATCTTTGAAATGAAGAATCTTAGATCCTTTCTCTCCATTTCCTGCCGCCATGTTTTTTCGTACTTTCCAGTCAAAAGCGGTTTTCAATCCATTTTCAACGGCAAGTGATCCGCCACTGACAAAAAATAAATGTTTGAAATAATCAGGAACTGCAAGACGACCAAAAGTGTCAACAAAATCAGCCATTTCTTGCGTATATAAATCAGAATTTGTAGGTTTGTTAACTGCAATTTCACCAATTTTAATAACGAAATCAGGATTATTCAATGCGGGATGATTACATCCTAATGGAGAAGAAGCAAAAAATGAAAAACCATCTAAAAGAAAGCGATCATGTCGGGAGTCATAAATTTGACATCCCTTACTTTTCTTAAGATCTAAAACAAGGTCAAATCCATCAACAAGCATATATCTGCTTAACGTATTATGAACGTTATTTGGTGTTACAGCCATATTATCTTTTCACCTCCATAAGGAGCAATTTGTTTACGGTGTCGTTAGACGGGTATCCGTAGCAGTTATAAAATGATATCGGTGAAAAAAATTCATTTATCAAATAATAATTAGAAAAAAATGTATGAACGAAGAAATCGTTAGTTTTTGATTTTCTGCGCGCATCTCTATTTTTTGCATTATGAGGATAATGAACATATCCATTTAATCAATGTTTGGATCCGATGAATCAACGGATGATTAAAAGTATATGGCATTCGTACTTCCAAATCACCCCACTCACTTAGTGCATCATCTGTATCTTTTGCCCTTGCAGTGATAGTATACGTTCCATCAGCATTCCATATATGTTCAACTTCAATTGACTCACCTGATGAATAGGGTCCAATCCAACCGGTTTGGTTACCATCACCCCAATTAACTTGATAGAAAACATCATCTTGATTTGGATCAATACTGCGAATGGTATAGGTTTGAGAGTTACCGGTTTTTCCTCGGGTATCTCCAGATATAGTTGGAATAAGTGGAGCTAAGTTCCCCATAAATTCTGAAAGTGGGTAGATCTGACTATAATCACCCCACTGATAGGCTTCATTATATCCTTTTATTCTGAAATAACTAGTTGAATTATGAGGAACTGAAAGATAAAATGGTGAAGAAACAATGTTTTGATTAATAGTAGAAACTGATGTAAACGTACTCACTGGATAAATATCATCAACCCAAAATCCATCTTCATTTGTATTTGCATCAGTAAAATAACGGAATCGAATAAATATTGATTGTCCTTCGTATTTACTAAGATCATATTCATTATATTTCCATTCTGAGCTATCTCCGGTGAATGAATCCAGTACAGTATATGTTCGTTGATTCGTACTTATTTCTACAAACGCATGATCATATTGTTCTTCAATATCATATGAACACCAGAATGATAATTTCATATCGGGTGTAACAAAAATTGGATATGAACTTGTCATCGCCGATACTTCACCATCTTTTACATGAGATTTATATGAATATTCTCCAGATTGAGATCGTGAAGAGCTTATCGTAAAACCGGATAGATCCCAATGTATATTTTCGTCTGTGACTTGATCAACTGTAATCGAACAATCAGATAATTGTTGTACTGATATTTTTTGCAATCCTGCTTTTGGGTTTTGTTCTTCCCATGTCACTTTAAGTGAACCATTTTCACAATTATGAGTTTGAATTACCTTTGGTGGCAATACTCGAGATGAGACCTGTGTGATATTTTTAGCTTCTTTTAACAAAACAAGTGCACCATCAACATTTTCATCACAAACCTGATTCAAATATGATTCATCAGGATGAAATGAATCGCAGGATTCAATGGTATATGCAAAATGTGGTCGACCTAAAACATAATGACTATAACCATAAAACCAATCGGTGGTATCCCCTGTTGTTGGATATAATCCAGAACTTTGAGTCGGAGTGTAAAAACCAGATCCATCTATTTGGGTGATTTCTTGAGCAATATCGTGTCCAATCGAACTCATGTATTCTTCATCTGGTGCTTGGTCTTCAGTAGAATATCCCCATGGCCACATGACAAGTTCTCCATATGTATGCCAACTAATAGACGCATCTATGGAATGATTTAGGAAAAACTGTTTAATATGACGTATTTCTAATTCAGAAAATGGTTCAGTGCCACAGTATACTGCAGACTTTGGATGATGGCTAATGCCAAATGAACCCCACATTGATTCTGGAAGGCCGTTGCTGCTTCCACCATAATTTCTATTGAGATCAACTCCATATAATCTAAAATCTGGGAAATAATGTCTATTTTTTCGCCACCATTGATTGCCATTAAATTCATCGTGATCATAGTGATACCCATCTGGATTTACACAAGGCATAACCCAGATTCTTCGGTTATTTACAAGTTCAGTAATGGTATCATTTATTCCATATGATTCAACGAGTTCTTTGATCAATGAGAGAGTAATAGCAAGAGTAGGCCATTCGCGAGCATGATGAACACCCATGAAAAGAACTTCGGGTTCCTGTTCTTCTTTTCCAGGATTATCAGTTATTTCTAGACACCACAACTCTCGATCCTCATAGCTTTTTCCAATACTAAACAACGAAGTTATCTCTGGATAATTTGAAGCAATGGTTTCTAATTGTTGTTCGAATTCATCTATGGTCGGATATGAATCAATAAGTGATGAAGAAGTTGTATCAAAATCCTTATCTATTATGGTATAGGAAATGCCTTGATCAGAAAAATAATCAAGTTCTTCCTCAGGGATAATTACTTCAATGTATGAACCTGGATAGCCACTTACAATCTCCATGGTATCTAAAAGGAGTGGTAGATCTAGTGTGGCATCAATTCGAACAAGAAGTTTAGATTCCTCAGCAGGTCTGTTTGTTTCTGTAGCTAAAAGATTATGATGAAGTGGAGTGACAATTGCTTGAACTGAAAGTATTCCTACAAAAATTAGTATAATAAACTTATTTTTCATTTAACTGACAACCTCCAGGTATTGCAAATATTATCAAATACGCTGATCTTTGCAAAATAGTTTAGAATAAATCGTCGCTTTTTTATTAAAAAGAAGATAAAATTCATTGACAAGAGAGTGAAAGCATCATGCTTCATGGTTATGTCCCCATTTTTATAATAGTAATAAGGTGTTCATTACTTTAAAAACTTACGACAAAAAAATGAGAAAAAAAGTTGAGAAACAAAAAAGGTTAGATTTGTTTTTTTGTTTCTGAAAATTTGATATCCATTGTTTCAAGTTCATCTAGAATTGGATTATAGATTTCAGGAATGATTGGGATGTGCACACCAGTCATCCGTATGGTGTTGTTTAAAATCATTTTCACTGCAATTGCTGCAGGAAATGCCACTGTTCGAGCAACGGCACTATCACCATGTGGTTCTCCATAGTTAACCAATGTTGAGGTAAGATATTCTTTTTTGTCATCATAAACTGCAGTGAATTCATGATGCATGACAATCATGTCTTTTTCATCATCGGGTAAAGACATCTTCTTCAGGCTTAATACGTTCAAATAATCTAATGGATTGTTTTTATCTTCAGGTAATAAAATATCACTAAATAATCCAAGCCATTCCAAGCGTTTCAAGACCGCTGCATACTTTGGAAGACGTAATATTGAAGCGGTTTCTTCATATAATGAATCTTTATTTGTGGATAAAAGAAGCGCAGTAACATCAGCATATGTTTTAATGTTTGAACCATTGATTTCTGTATCGTCAAGCCAACCTATTTTAGCTATTGCTCGTAGTGTTTCACACCAACCGGTCATTCGAAAGGTTCCTCGGTAAACAGTTTCAGCCTTTTCTAAGCCATAAATATCTTTGTATTGAACTGAATCGCGATTTGGATAATTTTCAAACGTTCCAACATCAGGTACATCTTGTAATCTATAATTTTCAAAAAGTTTTTCACCAGGAATAGAAACAATTTCTCCATTTTCTAACCATTTTGCAGGATTTCGTGAAGCAAGTAAAACACCGCGAGGAGACCAACTGAATTTGTAACCATATGGATTGGTATTGTTTTCATGAGATGGTAAAGCACCGGTTGTTGATTTGAAATGTTGAATGTATCCATTTTGTTTTTCTACGTCATGAATGATTTTCATTGCGCTCATATGATCAATACCGGGATCAAGACCACATTCGTTCAATAATAAAATTCCAGATTGTTTTGCATCCTCGTCAAGTGCTTGCATTTCTTTACTTACATAAGAAGTAGTCACTAAATGTTTCTTATGATCGATGCAAAGTTTTGCTACTTTCACGTGATATGTATAAGGAAGTAAACTTACGATCACATCCGCATTTTTTACAAGTGATTCAAGCTTTTCATCATTTTGAACATCAAGAGTTACTGCGTTTCCATCTGAATGATTATTAATGATTGCTTCTGCTTTTTCTACTGTGCGACTGGCCATAGTCACCGTGACACCAGATAAATCTAAAAGGTATCTAACAAGTGGCCTGGAAACCATACCAGCACCTAGGACTAAAACATGATTCATGTATTATGGTCACCTTTATAGAAGACTTTTTTTGCTGTGGCAATAAAACCAAATTATAAATATTTGTTGATATAGGTGTATTGGGGTGTTAATTGCCCGTTGTGCAAAATAACAGCTCTTTTTATTTCGGGAGGAAGTGCTAATTGATCGAAGAATACTGAATAATCCGTTGTTGCAATTGAAGGAACAAAATGCCAGAGTATCTCACTAAATGAGCGGGATGAATCCCTCGGAAGTTCACAAGGAAGATTGTCCACTGCCATGATAGCAATCCCATCTCCTCTAACTCCATCAGTAATGGTATCTGTTTGTGGATCATATACAAAAATTGGATTATCTGGAGTAGTTGCTTTTGCAGTGGGTTCAATTGCTCCATTTATATCGATGCTAATATCACCAATGATGTTTAGTCGAAATTTTGTTGGAGTTTCAATGTATGATTTTAAGAATTGTTTGGTGACTAATCGAGGATATCGATTATCCCAATAGATTGCATTAATTAGAATTGAAAGATAGGGAAGATATTGTTCGAATGTTGATGTATACTTTTCAGGGTAATGATAGTAATCTTGTAATTGAAAGGGATCAGAGGGATTTTTAGGTTGAACCATGTCTTCTTCTTTGAAAACAACTTTGTATAATGTATGAGGATCTGGTTCTTCAAAAACAGTTTTGAGTTGTTGCGGCTGCAATTCAACGAAAGGAAGTAGATCTAAGATTTCCTGTGCACCATTTGAGACATTACCATAACCAGCAAATCCAACGATTACTGGATTAATTGATTCTGGAAGACCATGGCTTTCTATATAGTTTCCTATGTTGGTAAATTGTTGTTTTAGCTTGGTTAATGATTCATATTGATAGGTTTGTTTAATTTTACTGAACGGATTTTTTATATGTTTTTGTTGTTCTAATCGTTTCCCAAAACCCCATAAGGTGTCTACCATTCCTGCAATGCCTGCATATCTTCCAAAAAAAATCAATCTTCGATTATTTTCATCAACGATTCGTTCATAATCTATCAGAGTACAGTTTAACTCCATCATTTTTTCTAACATGGGCATATTATACAATTGTCCTTTGATTGTATGAGAAAAAAAGACATAGGTTTTGTTTTCTTGGAAAAATGATTGAGGAATTTCTTTCACTGCAAAAACAACTGATGCTTTCGATAGGTCTTCTGATATGATTGCACCAGCTTTTTGATATGATTCATCGTTGTATGATCGAATTTTTGAGGGTTGTACAAGAAATGAAATATCTTGGTTTTCTTGGATTTCTTTAATATGGTCTGGGATGAGTGGAACACGTTGTTCCCACTTGTTTTTATCTTCTCGACGGATACCAATGATATGAGTCATGAACAAACCTCTTTAATTCACCCTCAAACAGATTGAGTGATAAATAGATTATGTTCTCTTGGTGATTACACAGATTCAGCATAATGAGTTTAGTTGGATTAAATTAAAAAATTGTGATTATAGATCATCAGTTATATATTAAAAGAGAGAGTGTAATATTAATCTAGAGTTAGTGTACTATCTATACATGTTTGGTGGGAAATGATGATGAAAAAAGAGGATACGTTATTTTCAGCTTCTGAAATAGGGCAATTTACGTTTTGTTCCGTATCCTGGTTTCTTAATCGACAAGGATATGCGGGTTCATCTTCAAAAAAATCATTAAAAAGGAAATCACATGGACTGAAAATTCATGATGCTTTTGGACGGAAAACACATTTTATTCATTTGTTGTTTCGATTAAGTTATTATTTTTTGGCAGCTGGAGGAGTCCTTTTATTTATTCTCGTGGTAGTTAAATGGTTTGGATTGATTGGATGAAGATATCATGTTAATTAGTTGGATGATACTGATTGGAGCGGTTATTTTTATCAGTGTGGGTTTTGCTTTTATTTTTGTAGTAGAAAAATCAAAGAAAAACTCATTACTTCCTTCTGGAAGGATTGTGTATGATGATCTGCATGGTTCACCTCATTCGTTATATTCTAAAAAATTTCCTCTTGTTGGAAAACCAGATCTTATCTTGAAGAAAGGATGGAAACGAATTCCAGTGGAAATAAAAACTGGGAACCATCAGAATCCAAAATCTCATCACGTCATGCAATTATTATCATATTGTCAACTTGCAAAAGAACACTATCACCGCCCTTCCCCATACGGGTATTTATTGTATGTTGATACCCATAAACGATTTAAAATTCCGTTTTCTTTTAAGGAGAAAAAACAGTTGAAATTAACCATTAATATGATGAGTGAAACATTACGAACTAAAAAAGTCATTCGTAATCACCAAAATAAAGGTAAATGTGATGGTTGTAAGATGAATTCTTTTTGCCAAGCAAAAATAAAATGAGATTATGTTTTGTATTTTAAGGACGGTAAAAAATTACCAAACGATTTATATAATAATCAGAGTTATTTAATGATGTAGTGTTAGGGAGTAGTATTCGTATGGTCGTTTATCAGACATCTAAACAGCAAAAACTATGGTGTTTTCTTGTAATTTTTTTGATCCTAAGTATTTCATTCAGCTATCCCCTCTCAAGTGATTCAAATTCAGTAATTACTATTGATTCTTCTCAAGAATTATCCGGTTTTTCTAGTTCAACGCTTATTAAACCTGGAGAAGAATTCGTGTTAAAGTTTACTCCATCAAATCATACTTTTTCTAAGATTACTAGGGCAATAACGGAACCATTTTGTGAAACTGTGAAAAAAGCCATTGTGAAATCTCCTGATTGGCTTGAAGAATCATTAATTCTTCAATTCAACGAAATTGAAAATCCTTTACCTTATGCATATCTCATTCTTAATGCAAGTAAACAACATACTGATGAGATTGCTTTTTGTATATCTCATTCCCCTCTTGGGAATCCACCTGACCCATTGCTTATTAAAAAGAATGTGGAACAAATTTACATCGTGGATGATTTCGTCTCGTATGCAGATATTGTAGAAGTAAATAGGGATTCAGCAGAGTATTATTCAACGATACGGTACAATGTTCTTCAGGATAATCAAACCATTAATCGAATTCTGCCAAAAGATATTTATTATTGGTATATTGTGCATCCGCAAATCCTTAGTGAAACACCGTCTTTTATTTATGAGTATTTTTGGAGGGATTATGTTTTTTATCATAATGATATTGGATATCCTTTGCTTTTAGAAAAAATTGAGAATATTACATTTTTATGGGATGAACAATCGTATCACCAACCTGGAAATAGAGAGTGGAAAGAGAGTATCATGCGTCATCCAACGGGCATTGAAGCAGTGAGTTATTGGGTGGGAAAAACAGTTCCATTTGAAGCAACGGGTGATAGACCCGGGCAACCTAATTTGATTGCTCATCAGCATAATGGATGGTGTGGTGAGTTGCAACGAATCGCTGTTGCTGGTCTTCGATCTGTTCTTATTCCTTCAATTAGTGTTTGTAATATCGCTGAGGATCATGTATGGCGAGAATTTTATGATGAAGGTTGGCATCAAAACGATAACTGGTGGTCAGATACCGGTGGAACTGTTGATAAGCCATTAGTTTATGCAAAAGGGTGGGGTAAAGATATGTCCTCTGTGTTCTCATGGCGTGGGGACGGACTTATCTCAGATGTTAGTTCAAGATATATACCAAAAGAGGACCGAGTAAATGTTTCATTTCATGTTTCTGGTTTAACAGGCAATTCGTTAGATGGTGTCAGAGTAACAGTTCTTGTAAAAGGGTTAAAAGATATAACTTGGTATAAGAATAAAATATTAGATGCTCTAGAAAATTTTTGGTCTTTTCTGCCAAATAGTGTTCAAGATTCATTTTTAGAAAAAATTTATCAGCAAATGATAAATCGAATTGTTAATACATCTGATGTTATAGATGGGTTAACCATTAGTATTTGGAATTATACTGATGCACAGGGAATTTGTGAGTTCACTCTTGGAAAGCATGATGAATATGTTTTTTTAATTCAGCAACCATTTAGGAAATTACCTTTTCCTTTTGCTTCCTGGACAATGGTTAGAAGATTAACAAACGCAGTTAATACTAATTTTTCTATTCGATTTCCTATCATTAATCCAGAAAAAGAACCTGAGGCGATTAATCATGAGAACCCCTCTGATGAGGATCTAATCACGTTATCCAGTTCTATAGAATCTAATGGTTTTCAGTATCAGGCAAATGTGAGAAATAATGATATTTGTCAATATTCGTCAAAAACACCCATATCATTTTTTATACTCAACGAACAAGAATATATCAAATATGATAATAATGAACAATTCAAATCAATTTATTTAAAGAAGGCTAGTATCATAAATGATACAATTAGTTTAGGTGACAAACCATATTATATGATATTTTATAATCCTCATCAGAACATAAATGTACAAACAAACATAAGCCTTTCAGTAACAAAAAAGAGCTCAGAAGATTATATTTCAATCTTAGAACCATCCACAACAACATTTCAAAGTCCACATTTTCAAGTTGGAGAAACAATTAAGATAAAAGGAAGTTCGTCAGATGAATGTATTCTAAGCATCAATAATAAGAATATAACTCTACCCGTTGGAAGATGGAAAAAAACTCTAAACACTACCTTTTGGAACCCAGGAGCATACACCTTAGAAGTAAAAAGTAAAAACAGTTCAACAGAAAAACAAATCACACTTTTTGATTCCATACCACCCATTACTCAAATACACTCACCACAATCCAATGAAATTATCTTTTTAGAAGAAAACCAATATACCATTCAGGGAATAAGCAGTGATAATCATGCAATCAAAAAAGTTGAAGTATCTATTGATAATGATGATTGGATACCGTGCCAAGGATCAACACTATGGATGAAAAAAATCAACGTAACTAAGTTCACACCAGGAATACATCAATTATCAGTTAAAACAGTTGATAAATCAGATAATCAACAAATCATCCAACAATCATTCATCATCAACAACACCACACCATCACATAATCCTAAAATACAAGTAGTTACTTGGTCACCTAAAAACCCAACGAATGAAACATCCATTTCCATTCACACAAATATTACTACAGATTCAGAGTTTCCTTTGAAAAAAGCAATCGTAGAATACCAAACTGATCAGGACATATTTTCAAAATCATTATTTGAATATGCACAACATCCAATACAACAAAGACATATCGAAGACCCGAAAAATAACGAAACAAACCATCCAGTTTATGGTTGTGAACTTGGAAGATTTAACATAGGTCAAACAATCACCATCCGAATCATAGCAATTGATGTTGCACAGAATAAAGAGGTATCAGATTGGCAAAAAATTCAGATAGAATAAAAAAAGAAGAAAAATGGTTTACAAATAATTATTCTTTGTATGTATAATTAATTGCTTGCTGAATCTCACGATATAAGTTTGCCCCTTTATCTAGCATATCTCGTTGCATAAGTACAGATAGCATCTCTTCACCAACAATCTTGATGAGATCTCGGATATCATCAGGATGTTTTTTTGCATAATTCACTAACGCGTCAATACTTTGCTCATCTAATGTAATTTTCACCATATATATTTCCTCAAGTTTCCCATTTTGATGAAATTCATAAAGACATGGTAGTATTGGTTAAAGGATTTATCGGTAAAAAAACAAGGGCAGAACGCAAAAACAAACTAAAATCTTTTAATATCTTGCTTATTGTCCAATTGTTGAAATTATGCGTATAGCAGTCTTACTCCGGGATAGATGTAAACCAAAAAACTGTTCTCATGAATGCATTAAATATTGCCCTCGAGTACGAGCAGGCGATGAAACAATCATAGAAGGTGATGATGGAAAACCTATTATTTCCGAGGAACTCTGTGTTGGTTGCGGCATTTGTGTTCATAAATGTCCCTTTGATGCAATTAAGATCATTGGACTTGCAGAAGAATTAGATACAGATCTTATTCATCAATTCGGAAAAAATGGTTTCAGGATTTTTCGTTTACCTATACCAAAAAAGGGAAAATGCATTGGAATACTTGGGCCTAACGGCATTGGTAAAACAACAGCTATCAAAATATTATCTGGGCAACTCATTCCAAATTTAGGAGAGATAGACCAAGAATCCACATGGGATGCAATCGTTGATCATTATGCAGCTACTGAGCTACAAGATCATTTTAAACAAATTCAACAAGGAACACTTTCATCTGTTGTCAAACCACAATATGTCGATAAATTACCAAGGGTGATGAATGGAAAAATTGGGAATTTGTTGAAAAACTCAGATACTTCCGGTAAGTTTGATGACATTGTTACCCAACTCGATATACAAGGTATTTTAGACAAGGAAATCAGCAAAGGAACTATATCTGGCGGGGAACTGCAGTTGATGTCTATTGCTGCGGCATTACTCAAAGATGTTGATCTTTACTTTTTTGATGAACCCTCCTCATATTTAGATATTCATCAACGATTGAAGGTTGCAAGAATCATAAAGAAATTGTCCGAAACGAAAAAAGTGATGGTCATCGAACATGACTTAGCTATTCTAGATTTTCTAGCTGATTCTGTGCATTTAATGTATGGTACAGAAGGAGGATATGGTGTGGTCACTCATCCTCGCGGGGTTCGTCATGCAATAAATACGTATCTATCTGGATATCTTAGTGAAGAAAATATTCGATTCGGTGAAAAAATAGAATTTTTCGATCATCCACCTAAAAAACGTCAAGAACTATCAATTCTAATTTCCTATGGTGGATTGGAAAAACGATTTGAAGAATTCTGCTTAACTGTTGGGAGTGGAAATATTCGAAAAGGAGAAATCATCGGCATAGTTGGTCCTAATGCGATTGGAAAAACAACATTTGTAAAAATGCTTGCTGGAGTAAGCAAACCAACAAAAGGCGATATAGAAACCGATCTGAAAGTCAGTTACAAGCCCCAGTATATTTCTCCAGACTTCGAAGGAACCGTTCGAAAATTTTTTGAACGAAATGCACAACTGTTATTTACATCTCCATTTTATCAAGCAGAATTATTTGAACCATTCCGATTGAAATATTTACTGGATAAACAAATCAACACACTTTCTGGAGGAGAATTACAACGTGTTGCGATTGCAAATTCTTTAGTTCAGGATGTAGATATGTATCTTGTCGATGAACCCTCAGCATACTTAGATAGTGAACAGCGGATGATTACGTCTCGATCAATTCGTCGTATCGTTGAAAAAACAGGAAAGTCTGCGATGATTGTCGATCACGATGTGTATTTCATAGATATGATCAGTGATGCATTAGTGGTGTTTGATGGATCACCTGGAAAAAATGGTATCGCTCAAGGACCTTACAGCCTTCACGAGGGAATGAATCGTTTTTTGAAAAACGTGGATATCACATTTCGTAGAGATGAGGAAACACATCGGCCAAGAGTAAACAAACCTGATTCATATATGGATAGAAATCAACGTAAAGATGGAGAGTATTATTACAGTTTTTAGTTAAAAAATAAATAAAAGTAAAATATTTATACTTTTAACTCTCTTTTTATTTTTAGGGAATATATGATCCATGGAATTGAAATTGGAAAGAAGGAAAAAATCCCTTAATCAAGAAAAAAAATTACATTGCAGAAGCTTGGCTCCAAGGTGGTAAAGTAATAGGAAAAACCCTATCTCGCAGAACGAAAAGCAAAAACAAAAATAAATATAAAAAATAATCCAACATGTTTCCACTATTCTTCAACAATAAGAGATAATGGACCATAATTGTTATAGCGGAGATATCTATACCCTGGAATTATGCCACGGTGTGGACGCTTTAGAAGCTTTATCAAAGAATTCAAAGAATCAGAACGATTTGAAAAATTATCTTTTATTCCCCCTTTCATCATACTTATTCTAGAACTAATCTTACTTATTCATGCACTAATAGAGGATACCTCTGATCTCATCGTTGTTGAACTTACCACGGTTTTACTTGCCATCTCAATTATCGAAATCTTTCTTGTAAGTCGTGAAATCCACGAACATTATCAAAAAGATAGTTTTCAACAAGAAATGACCATCAGATTAGACGATTTCATTTTGGAAAGACGCATGGATAACGTCTCACGAATCGTTGAAGAATTCCTCAAAGAAAACCGACAATATTGTAAAGATAGAAACGCCATTTATCATTTAGCATGCCAAATCATGGATACTCATAAACGTGAACTCTGGGAGAAAACATTACGAACTCGATTAAAACGATTCCTTAAAAGAACTGACGATGAAACCATCAAAGAAATCATTGAATCGTTCATGCAAAAATATCCAGAATACCGAAAAGACCCGGAACGAGTGTATGAAATCACCGCACATATGATCGAAGATTACAACTAAAAAGGATATATCAGCAGGTATTAATCAATTCTTACTTGAACGGACGATTTCTCCTTTTTTTATCACCATAGATGCATGATTAATACCAAAATGATATGGAATCATCTGATAATTAGATATTGATAGAATAAGTACATCGGCTTGTTTACCTAATTCTAAACTTCCAATTCGATCTTGTTGTTTAATTGCACAAGCCGCATTAAATGTTGCTGCAGTAAGTGCTTCAGCAGGAGTCATGTTCATTTTAAAACATCCAAGTTGCATCATAAACTGCATATTCTCCACGTAACAATTTGGATTTAAATCAGTCGCAAGAGCAATCGGGACACCTAAATCAATCATTTTCCGAGCTGGGGCATATTCTTTCATCATTAATGAAAACGGTGTTCCTGGAAGCATCACACCAATCACATTTTTTGCAGCCATTTCTCGCATACTTTCCTTATTTGTTTTCAATAAATGCTCAGCACTAATCGCACCAACTTCAGCAGCAAGCATTCCACCATTACTATCAACCAGTTCATCAGCATGAATCTTTGGAGTTAACCCTGTTTTTTTTCCAGCTTCTAAAATACGCTTCGATTGATCAATCGTAAAAAAACCCTTTTCGCAAAACACATCGCAAAACTGTGCACGTGTTTTTGCCATTGGAATCATTTCATCAATTACTATATCAACATACTCATCACCACTCATCTCTTTAGGAATGGAATGAGCTCCTAAAAACGTGGAAATAATATCAATGGTATGATCTTTGTTTAATTGATTTTGTACATCTAAGATTCGTTTTTCCGTTTCAACATTCAAACCATAACCACTCTTTGCCTCACAGGTAGTAGTCCCATATGAAATCATGTTATCAAGTCTAGTTTTACTCTGTTGATATAACGAATCAAAAGAAGCTTTGCGCGTATGAAAAACCGTGTAATCAATGCCGCCACCTTTATTTTTGATGTCCATATATGAAAGTCCATGCAGCTTCCAATCAAGTTCAAATTCTCTAGATCCACCAAAAACAAGATGAGTGTGCGGGTCGACAAAACCTGGGATAACGATTTGATTAGAAGCATCAATGACCTTTTTTGCATTATACTCTAAATCTGCACCAATATCAATGATTTTTCCATCATCAATGGCAAGCATGCCATGTTTAATGATTCCTAACTCATTCATCTCTTGTTTCGTTCGGGGATGATTCTGACCCTGTAAAGTAATCAATTCTTCAGCATTTTTTATCAGTAGATCTATTGATTTCATAGATAACAATCCAAATGGTTAAAAGACAATCCTTAATTAAGGGTTTACGGTGATTTATTTGGATCAAATCGTTGAATGTGTCCCAAATTTTAGTGAAGGTAAAGATAACGCAGTTATTAATGCGATTACTGCAGCTGCTCAATCAGTTAAAGGAGTAAAAGTCCTTAATGTAGATCCTGGAGAGGATTTTAATCGAACAGTGTACACTTTTGTTGGATCCCCTGAAAATATCTTAAAAGCAGCATTTCAAGCAGCAAAAGTTGGTACTGCTCTCATTGACATGCGCCATCATAAGGGCGAACATGCTCGCATGGGTGCTCTTGATGTCATGCCATTTATTCCAATAAAAGGAGTAACCTATGATGATTGTATCAAACTCTCTAAAAAATTCGGTAAAAGAATGGCTGAAGAACTTAACATTCCTGTATTTCTTTATGCGAAATCAGCATCTAAACCTGAACGAGTGAAACTACCAAGTATTCGAAAAGGAGAATATGAAGCACTTGAAGAGAAATTCAAAGATCCCTCTTTTAAACCTGATTTTGGAAAAGCTAAATTTGTCCCAAAAAGTGGCGCAACTGCTACAGGCTGCAGGGACATCCTAATCGCATATAACATCAATTTAAATACAACTGATAAAAGCATTGCATCAAAAATCGCAGGTGTCATTCGAACCAGTGGACGGGTGAAAAAAGACGAAGAAGGTAATAAAATCATAGGTCAGGATGGAAAAGCCGAACGTATCCCGGGTAAATTCAAAGGAGTACAAGCTGGTGGTATGATGTATGATGAAAACACAGCTCAGGTTTCAATGAATCTGTTGAACTACAAAGAAGTAAACATGCATGATGTATATGAAACCGTAAAAGAAGAAGCAAAAAGATATGACATCAAAGTTACTGGGAGTGAAATTGTTGGATTAGTTCCAAAAGAATCATTAGTGATTGCTGGACGGTTTTATGCAAAACAACTTAACAAAAACATAACTGACGAAGATGATCTGGTTTCACTTGCTATTCAACAGCTTGGTCTTTCGGATTTGTATGAATTTAAACCAGATGAAAAAGTCATCGAATATATGATTGAGGAACAAGGACCGCTTGCATCATCAACGATTTCCCAGTTTTTATCTGAATTAGCGTCTTCTTCACCTGCACCAGGTGGGGGAAGCGTTGCTGCGCTTTCTGGCGCGCTTGCTGCATCTCTTGATTCGATGGTATGTCAACTGACAATTGGTAAGAAAAAATACGAAGATGTGCAAGATGACATTTCCGAGTTAAGTCATCACATAAAAAAATTACATAAACGATTAATTGAACTTATTGACGAAGATACAAATGCATTCAATGATGTGATGGCTGCATTTAAAATGCCAAAGGAAACTGAAGAACAAAAGAAGAAACGATCTCAAGCAATCCAGAAAGGATATAAAAAAGCAGCAGAAATTCCTTTGGAAACTGCTCAAACGGCTAAAGAAGTATTGCATCTTTCAATTAATGTCGCTAGGAAGGGAAACAAAAATTCGATTACTGATGCAGGAGTTGCTGCATTACTTGGTTACTCAGCAGTGTATGCTGCAGCATTGAATGTTGAAATTAATCTGGGATCGATTAAGGATAAAGATTTTGTTAACAAGATGAGTGATGAGTTGCAAACCCTTCGCAGCGAATCTGAAAAAGAAAAAGCTATGGTTGAAGATATCGTTAAAGAGCATATATAATGAATACAGGAGAAAGACTTTAAACCATTTATGTTCTCCAGTTAGTTGACCAATATGAAATCGGATATTGAAATTGCCAGGCAAACTCAATTGCAAGATATCTTTACTATTGCTGAAAAAGCAGGATTGAAAAAAGAAGAAATCACTCCCAGAGGAGATTTTAAAGGAAAAGTATCCTTAGATGCAATGAATCGATTGCACACTAATCCTGATGGAAAACTTATTCTTGTTACCACTATGAATCCCACTCCAGAAGGTGAAGGAAAAACAACGGTAACAATTGGTCTTGCTCAAGCATTAGCAAAACTGGGAAAAAATACTATGCTTGGTATTAGAGAACCCTCTCTTGGACCAATTATGGGAATGAAAGGTGGTGCTACTGGTGGCGGGTATGCTCAAGTTGCTCCCATGGAAGATATTAATTTGCATTTTACTGGCGATATGCATGCCATCACTAGTGCTCATAATCTGCTTGCTAGTTTACTTGATAATCATTTGCATCATGGTGATGCGTTTCATATTGATCAACGCTATATTGTGTGGCCTCGAGTATTGGATATCAGTGATCGTGCACTTCGTAATGTGGTTGTGGGCTTGGGTGGTCCTAAACACGGAGTCCCTCATGAGAATTCGTTTGCGATTACTCCAGCCTCAGAGATTATGGCAATTTTGTGTTTATCTCAAGACCTCCAAGATTTAAAACAACGTCTTTCTCGCATCATCGTTGCCTATACGTATGACGATAAACCGATTTATGCTAAAGACTTGAAAGCAGTTGGTGCAATGAGTGCATTGTTGAAAGATGCGATGAAACCAAATCTTGTACAAACCCTTGAAAGCGTTCCTGCTTTTGTTCACGGTGGCCCATTTGCTAATATTGCTCATGGAACAAATAGCTTGATTTCAACAAAAATGGGATTGAAACTTGCTGATTATTTTGTGACTGAAGCTGGTTTTGGATCAGAACTTGGTGCTGAAAAATTCTTTGACATTGTATGTCGAACAGGGAATCTTCATCCGGATGGAGTCGTGCTTCTTGCAAGTATCAGAGCATTAAAACGTAACGGAGAGGGATCTGATGATCAAGCTGTAAAAAGAGGATTGAAGAATCTTGAAAAACATTTAGAAAACATTCAATTATTTGGTGTTCCGGTTATCATTGGGTTGAATCATTTCATTGATGATAGCCCTGAAGAAATTGAAATCGTTGAATCATTTTGTAAACAAAAAAATGTTTCCTTTGCTGTGGTGGATGTTTGGAGTGAAGGAGGCGAAGGAGGAATTGAACTTGCAGGAAAACTTGTTTCACTCATGCAACAAAAACCATCTAAATTCAAACCATTGTATGATCTTGATTTGTCAGTGAAAGAAAAAATTGAAATCATTGCCAAAAAAATCTATGGTGCTGATCGAGTGGTGTATAGTGTTGAAGCAGAACAAGACCTTAAACTATGCAAGCGTCATGGATTAGGAAATCTTCCGATTTGTGTTGCAAAGACTCAATATAGCCTTTCAGATGATTCAAGTCTCTTAGGAAGACCCAAAGGTTTTAAGATAACAGTTCGAAATATTCGGTTTTCTGCTGGAGCAGGCTTTTTAGTGCCGATGACTGGAAAAATAACTACTATGCCCGGTCTTCCAGAAACACCAATGTCAGATTTCATTAATCTTGACGATTATGGAAAAATCCATGGTTTATATTAATTTGAAACTTGCAGAGATGTTGACAATGACGCATACATTCATATAACCCAAAATGCATTCAACATTGTAGTTGGCTGTGGGGGTATATCTTTTGACCAATGAAAATCTGAATCAGCACGCACAAGACATTCTCTCTAGATTAGATGATCAAAAAAAGAAAGCGACTTCAGCTCAGGAAGTAGCTGAGGAATTAGAAAAATTTTTGGAATATGGAGTTCCAGTTAAACAAGCAAAGCAGACATTGTTGAAAAAATTTGGAGTGAACACATCTGTTCCACCAGATTCAGTTGAACGAACGCTTTTAGCTGATTTACAACCCAATAAAAGAAATGTAAAACTGATCACTCAAGTAGTATCTATTAATCCAAAAGATATCATGGTGAAAGGTCAACCACGAACTATTTTTACAGGATTACTTCGTGATGAAAGTGGTACGTTACCGTTTACTGCATGGGATAAACCAGCAATGAATGAAGGAGATATCGTCGAAATTGCTAATGCATATACGCGAGAATGGAGAGGAAACGTTCAACTTAATTTTGGAAATCAAGTGATAATCGAAAAAAAAGAAAAAGATGCGTTGCCCAAGGAAACATTTGAACCAAAGAAAGTAACAATTAATGAGATTAATCCTCTTGTTGGAACCGTTGAACTAACTGCAAAAGTGTTATCAGTTGAAGAAAAAGAGATTACCGTTGACGAAGAGAAAAAAAAGATGTTTACTGGCGTTCTTGGTGATTCAACAGGTAAGATTCCGTTTACTGCTTGGAAGGATTTTAAAATTTCTAAAGATTTAACCGTGCATATCAAAGGTGGATATGTTAAATCATTTCGAGGTATGCCTCAGATAAATCTTGATGAGAATGCGGATGTAAAAAAACAAAAAAAACAAATCAAAGAATCAGACATTCCTACTAGATCGCTGCGTTTGTTCGAACTTGATGACAATCCGGGGATGTATGATGTTAATATTTCTGGAAGAGTTATTGAAATTCAACAGGGTTCAGGAATTGTTCTTCGTTGCCCTGAGTGTAATCAGGTACTCCGTGAAGATGGATGCAGAGTTCATGGAAAAGTAGATGGTATCCCTGATTTGCGTATTAAATGCGTAGTGGATGATGGTACAGGTTCAGTTAAAACGGTTTTAAACAGAGAGCAAACAGAGAACGTTATTGGAAAAACAATGGATGAGTGCAAACAGATGAGCCCAGAAGAATTACATTCACTATTGAACGAATCACTCTTTGCTCGGATCGTTAGTATGAAAGGAAATTCATTACAAGATTTTTATGGATCTACATTTTTAGCTGATACTATTGAAGTGGTAGATGAGGATGTGGAAGAAAAAGTTGATCAAGTTCGAAGTTTATTGGAGGAGTTAGCATGAAACGTGAACATGCCTGGCGAGTGTTTGCCATGGAATATAATGATTCGATGATTGCTATGAAAGGAGAAGAAAAAATGGCTCCTTCTTATGTCCTAACTCCTCTTGGAGGTAAAGTGAATCGGTTGTTTTTTGTAGGTGTGCTCACGGATGTTGAAGTGATGTCAGAGGATGGGAGTTTTGTTCGGGCTCATGTCTCAGATCCAACTGGTGTTTTTACTTTGTTTTCTGGACAATTCCAACCAGAGATGACTGAAAAATTACAATCATTTGATGTTCCATCTTTTGTAGCAGTAACTGGAAAATCTAGATCCTATCAACCGGAGGATGGAGATGCAATGTATGCCTCTGTTCGCCCTGAGGAAATCGTGGAGGTAAATGCATCATTACGTGATCAATGGATCTTGGAAACAATCATTCATACAAAGGATCGTATTGAAGCAGTTAAAGAAGCATCATCTATGGATACGGTTACTATGGATGCATTATTAGATGTTGGTTTTTATAAACCAATTGCTGAAGGGGTTTCCATTGCATCTGATCGGTATGACCGTTTGCTTGTGGAAAAATATGTGCAAATGCTTCAGGATGCAGTTGATTATGTAAGTATGGGGGAGCAAGCAGAAGCAACGACAACTAAGTTAGAAGGTCCATCATCTGAATCCAGTTCAGACAAAGAGCCTAAGATGCCCACCGCTGTTGATGAACAAGATGAAGAAGCAGAAGAGATTGTCCTAAACGTCATCAAATCCCAAGAAGGCGAAGATGGTATTTCATGGGATGAAATCACAAAACGATGTGAAAAAGAGGGATTGGATGATGCACGGGTTGATGAAACATTGAATTCATTGATGGATAAAGGACTGATCTATGAACCTGTTTTAGGGACGATTAAAACAACATAACTTATAATTTTTTTTGTCTGATCATTGATAAGATTTCATGTTTAGTTGGTTGAACTATTTTTTTCAACATTATCTTTTTTCTGTTTTGACATTTTTGTTTTTTTGATATTCTTCCAGCTAGTATTTAAATAACCGTGTTGAGAGAATTTATGCTGATTAACACAGTGTTGGTGAATTGATAATGAGTAAAAAAAAGGAATATATGAACGAAAAAAGATATCCTTCACTTTATGATAAGTTTAAACCTGGACAACGAGTGGTTCGCGAATACAAAAAGGAAACAGGCGATTTAGAAGAGTATGAAGGTATTATCATGGCTATGGACACAGAGGCTATGGAAATTTATTGGGATACCATTGATGGTGATTATAGTCCAGATCAGATAGTTGATGATTTCACACTTTGTGATGCTGATGAAGTATATAATGGCACTCAGGAATATTCTCCGATTAAACGGAAGAAAAAAAGAATTGCTGATTACATTTAATCAAATATGTCATAGTGAATAAAAATAGTAAACATTAGGATAATAATGCAATATGGCGTGATAATAGATAGCTGGTTGATTCAGTTGATTTATGCCATTGTATTATGGAGAAGATGGAAGGAATACAGTGAATGGTCAATCGTGAAGCAGTTCCGTTAGCAATTGGGTTATGCATCCCGCTTAGCTTAGTAGCAATTGTACTTGTGCAGCTATATGGTGTTGATTTTGTATCATTCATCAAATCATTAGATGTAATGTATTATATTGCGATATTTCCGATTTTACTTGGCTTAGTTGTGGCTATTGCAAATCGGAACAAATAAGGAAAAATTGCGATTATTTTTTATAAAGAGTGATAGCTCCTTTTCCAGCTTTTCTAAAGGCTCGAGAAACACCACCTACACCAAGTTTTATTCCACCAAATACTCTTGATACAACTAATGCATGAGAGGAAAGATTATGTTGATCTAATAATTGCAGGAGAACTTTTCCGGGATGTCCGACTTCTCCATCATGCTGAAATTCTTTACGACAGCACCCCGGTTCATCACAGTAGTAAATCGCGTAGCAATGATGATTAGCATTTGAATATTTAGTATGATGATCTTCAATAATCTTTTTTATATCTTGAGTCGATGAAATCTGGTAAAGATGAGCGTAAAACTTAGATTTTTTGACAATCAGTTTTCCTGCAGCAAGCTGTTTCATCTTGTTTTCACGAGGTATAGGTAATGCGCTTTTGCTTGATGAGTTTTATTCTTCAGAAAAATAACGGTACTATTAATAAACTATTTTTTTCATTCTACAGGAGGAAAGTATAACTAATATCGTGTTGAAAACATATGTATGCGGGAGAGAGGTGTACAACAAATCCTTTATAAATATAAATATATTTTTATTTGAATAAAATGAGAGTCGCTGGGTTACTATCTAATAATACAGAAGCAAAAGAAATCGAGTTCATCTCTAAAGTATGCATTCTTAAAGACCGGATTCACTTTTTAGTTCGACGGGAGCAATTAAAAAAATTATTGGAACAAGAACAAACATGTGAGCCAACCAAGGATTAAAATAGGATTATTCAAGTTTCCAAAGAGAAACAAAAAAGGCCGCATGAATCATGAGTATTGTAATTGTATCCTCAACACAAGATGAAGCTAGTACTAATATTAAAAAAGCGTTGTTAGAACTAAATGATTGGGAGAAGGGTAAAACATTTTTTGACAAAACCACTTATCGGCATTCATCTCTTTCAGATCTTTATTTAGTAACTATCAAGGATAAAACCATTATTCATGAAGGATTAGAACAGGAATTACATGATCAATTACAGATTAAACCTTCCCAGATCATCTTTATCTCTCGGCATCGTAGTAAATCAGGGGAACCAACGTTAAGCACGCATCCTATTGGAAATTTTGGTGAAGCAAAATTTGGTGGGAAAACAAAAACACTTACTCCCTCAATGCCGCGATTAATGACCACGTTACTTCGCACGATGAAAGATAAAGCAGAAGAAAATAAGTTAATTCATGAAGTTACCTATGAAGTTACCCATCATGGTCCTTTTTTATCAACGCCAACATTATTTGCTGAAGTTGGAAGTACGTTGGAAGAATGGAAAAAAGAAAAACCTGCTCGTATTGTTGCTGATTCGTTACTTACCGTTTTACATGATAAATCATATGAATCCGAATATACCGATGAAATGCCAGTGTTAATTGGTATTGGTGGTGGGCATTACGCACCAAGGTTTACTACCGTTGCGTTTAAAAGAAATGTTGCTTTTGGACATATGATCCCAACCTATCATATAAAACCCGGTCATATCGATAAAGATATGCTTAAGAAGGCAATTCAAGCATCTCCAAATGTAAATGGAGTATATTTAGATCGAAAATCATTGAAAAAATCTATAAGGTCTGAATTGAAAAAATGGTGTGATCAACTTGATATTCCTGTAGTATCAAGTAAGGATTTTACTTTGCTTTCATAGTTTTTGTTGCAAGGATATGGGCTTGTCTTATGGGTTTTGGATGTTTATATCGACTAAGATTTGATGCTATTTTATAAGATATTGAGAGTGAAACTAAATTTCCCGGTGACACATAAACTGGTTTTTTCACGTTATCATGAGCGTAAAGTGCTTTTCCAAGGATTTCATCCTCATATTTAATATAATCATTTACTTGTTTTTTTCCACAAAGTAAACTTTTTGCTATACCAATACTTGGTTTATTTAGAAGAACACCCGCGTGGCTTGCAAGACCAAATTTATACGGATGGAGAATACCATTACCATCAAACATAAGTACTGATGGCTTTTTATTTAACATAGTGTAGATTTGTTTAATAAGAGGTGTTTCACGAAAAGTAAGATACGTTGGAATATACGGAAACTTTATTTGTTGAAACAGAGTTTTTGTTTCTACAATGTTTTTACTCTTATAATCGATGACCACACAGGCAACACAAGATCTGTCATATTCTTTGGTTGAGTAAGCAACATCAAATCCAGCTATAGTGGAAATCTCATCTTCGTTCAATTGATTTGTTAGATTAACTTTTTTTCGTAAATTTAATTGTTCTCTCCGGCAGGTTTTCAATGGATAATTAGTTTTAAAATCATTGAAGAATACGGATTCAAAATCTGTTATTTTTTCATCTTTGATTGTTATATTATCATGTCGTAATCGTTTTATTTTTTCTTCTTGGCCTAATGCAAAACCACCGACTCGTCCATCACTATAAACGATTTTGTAGCAGGGCATATTATCAGGATGTGGATTTTGATTCATCATTTGTCCAACCGCTCGTGACGCTCTGATATCTCCTAATGCTCTTGCTACTGCACCATAGCTAGAAACGTATCCTTTTGGAATTTGTCGAACTAGATTATATGTGTATTCATAAAGATTCATATCTCTCAACCATTATTCTTTGATTTTATCAAATGTTTTTTTCATCTGCAAAAATGGGTTTCACAACAAAAATTATCAATAGGTTCATAGTTCTTGAAGGTATCTTTCATTTGAAACATAATGATACTTCTTTGTATACTGTATTGATCAGAATATAAAATTGAGGTGTTAATCGATGAACTTCTTAAAATTTCTTGGTACTGCGGGAGCACGGTTTGCAGTAACCAGACAGATTAGAAACTCTGGTGGAATGTGGTTATCTATAGATGATACGGATCTTTTGATCGATCCAGGTCCAGGATCTTTAGTTCGGTGTTTATCTAGTCGACCAAAATTAAAACCGGTTGATCTTGATGGGATCTTTCTATCACATCGTCATATCGATCATTCTAACGATGTGAATATTATGATAGAAGCAATGACCAATGGTGGGCATAAGAATAAAGGATCATTATTTGCTCCTTCTGATGCATTAAATACAGATCCTGTGGTGTTACATCATTTTCGCAATCATCTCAATTCAATAATCGTTTTGAAAGAAAATAAGAAGTATTCTCTTAACTCGTTACATTTTGAAACACCTGTTCAGCATATTCATGGTGTTGAAACATATGGATCTAGATTTTTTGGCACTGAAATTTCTTTATCTTATATTGCTGATACAAAGTATTTTGAAGAATTATCTTCATCGTATACTGCAGATGTTTTAGTTTTAAACGTTGTCCTGTTAGAACCAAAAGAGTGGATTAATCACTTATCGATTGTTGATGCTGAAAAAATCATTTTGGAAATGAATCCCAAACTCTGTATTTTAACTCATTTTGGTATGACTATGATTAGGAACAAACCATGGGAAATGGCAGAGAAATTATCAAAAAAGACAGGAGTTAGTGTGGTTGCAGCTTCTGATGGAAAACAGTTTTCATTGGAAAAAAAGGATATTTTTTAAATATTTAAAAATATATCTTTTTATATAACTTATAATGTTATTGGAAATAACTTCATCACTCATGAAAATATATGCCAATATTTATCAACCAAATTTATCTTTTCCAGACCTTGAGGAAATATGCAGGCATTGGATAAAAAAGAGTATAGGCAAACTGATAAAAAACGGTTTTTTTCATTATGGGTCTTCAGGTTGCTTTTATTAGCATTAATAGCTCTTGAATTTACATCAGATAGATCAACATTCCAACTTTTCTACATCATTGTATTCTTACTTAGCTTTGCTCCATCACTTATCAAAAGAATGCTTTCAATCTCATTACCTCTCCCTTTTGAACTCTTATACCTTCTATCATTATTTCTTACTGTTTTGGGAGAAAAAATATTTTCTGGACTGCTTGTTCAATTCATACTCGGAATCTTCTTTGGAATATTTGGATTTCTCCTGATGTATATTCTTTATTATAATAGTCGGATTCAAACAAGCCCTCTACTTATTACTGTTTTTTCGTTTAGCTTCTCCGTTGCAGCTGGTGCGATCTGGACCGTCTTTTTTTACATATTACAAACAATAATCGAGATATTTGAAACTATATCCATAGATTATGCACCAATCGGCTTATTAATTACCATCATTGGAGCAGGTATGGTATCAACCGCAGAATATCTTTATTTAACCTATGGTGAAGGAAAAATATTTCAAAACCTACTAAAATCATTCATGAAAAAAAATCCCAATCTTTTCATCCAAACAGAGGTAAAACCAAAGGAGATACTAAAGAAAATAAACCAAGGGGAAAGTGAACAACTAGAATTCAAATCAAGTCTCAGAACGAATTTACACACAAAAAAACCAGATAAAAAAATAGAATTAGCCGTACTTAAGACCATAACTGCTTTTTTAAATACTGATGGAGGAACCCTGCTAATCGGTGTAGCAGATGATGGAAAAATCGTTGGAATCGATCATGATGGCTTTACTAGTAATGATAAATTCTACCAACATTACACAAACCTAATCCAAAACCATATTGGGAATCAATATCTGCCTTTAATCAAATCTAAACTAATTCAGATGAATGATAAAAAAACAATTCTAAAAATAGATTCTATGAAAAGCCATAAACCAGTGTTCTTAACTACGAACAATGATGACCATTTCTTTGTTAGAATTGGACCTGCTAGCGTAAAGCTCAGTGATAAGAAGCTTCTTGAATATGTGAATAAGAAATTTTAAATTATATTTATATGCTTGATCTTTTAAAGTAGAAAATGGTAGAATAACTAAACCATTGGTTTCCAGGTTATTTTAAATTGAAAATGCATAATACTCACTAAAGAATAATAAAATGAATTATAGTTACCAACGTTTTGTTTAATTTATTTAGAATAAGATAAAAATTTATTTCATTAAACAATCCCTTCAATTATTCGATCTTTCCTTATGATAATCCATTAATTAGTAGTGTAAATGAATATTATTTTTTCAAACTCACTCAAAAGTGAAAAATCATTTGGAAATATACCAAAAACTATCTTCTAATACCAACAAGAAAGATTGTTGAACCAGTAAATATCCAACCGGTTGCTGCCATATTCTTCAAAATAAACAAACATCGATTACATAATACCAAACCACTAGGTGCCAACCATCAATAGAATACGCTAATTGAAAAATATGAGTTGAAGTATTACATCAAAGAAAACAATATCATAGAAAAATAGAAAATAATTATATCCTATCCTGCTTGTTAATATGCTTTTCTCCTCAATATATTTTGTTTCCAAATGAAATAGTGGAATATATTTCAGAAATGTGTAAATCCAAATCAAAATGAATAATACTAAAAAAATAATATCTAGGACAGTAAAGATATAAATTACTATTCCAAAAATTCCTGAAATAATTAACCAGAGCAATGATACCATGATTGCTTTAGAAACTCCAAAAGAACTGCAATATGTTTGAACACCCTTTTTTTCATCTCCCTTATAATCATGAATCCCTTGTAGAATATCATGGGAACTAACTGAGAAATATGTAAAAAGGACAAAAAGCAATGTAACCATAAGATTTATTCTTTGAAAAGATAGAAAACCCAACACTGGAACCATGCACCATTGAAATGGAGTAACAATCTCCGAATACGCAGGAAGAGAGATGAATCGTTTTAGATATTTATTATGAATCGCAACAAAAATAGCTAAAATTAAAACCCCAATAAAGAAATATAAATTGACAAGGAATGAAAACAAAAATGTTAACCCTGAAAAAAATAAAGCAATCAAGAAAAAATTTTTAGAACTTATTTTTAACGAAGGAATTGGACGATCTGGGTGCACAATCGCATCAATATCTGCATCGGTAATATCATTCCAAATCAAGGCTGCAAAAAAGCCCGAATAAAGTGACAAAACAGTGAAAATGATAGTTAACACATCATGTAGATCATAGCATCCCATCCCATGAGACAAGAGCGGAATGGATGAAAACATCAATATGTAGCTAACTAATTCATAAACGGGTAAAGATCTCCATTGAGACAAAAAGATGAATGGGTTTTTTAACATCTCAAAAAAATTATGAAATATATCTTTTTCTTTAATCATAACGATCTCTACCAAAATTTATTAAATATTTTCCATCTTACTTTTTTCAGTACCATCCCAAAAGTTTTCTCCTACCAATCTTTTAACATCATCATTTAATTGAACGTAATCATAAATCGGTGGAAGATCATCAGCTGTGACTTTTGCTGCCCATGCAACCGATCTTCTAACAACCCACCAGGTATTCGTCAGTTCTTTTAAACCTGATTTAGAAAAATTTTGAATGGATTTCCATTGATGAAAACCAGAACCGATACAATTGAAAGAAGTATCATCATCTTCGTCGATATATCCTCTATTCCATATCATGTATTCAGGATGAGCTGTACAAAGAACCATTCTTCCTTGATATTTATTAGGGTACTTTTCAAAAGTCATGGCTACTTGGTCGCCCATATCTAACTGTATGTATTTGTTAGTTTTTTTCCAATCTCCCATAAAATAGAAAGTAAAAGTGAGAACTTTTTTTAATGACATCTGCTCTCTTTTAATGAATAACAATGCTTTTCTTAAAGCTCGAATCAATCCCAAAAACCCACCGGTATAACACCATGCACGTATTCTAGTTTCTTTATTTTTTGAAAAATCAAAACTAGGATATCTCGCAAGAATATCAACAGTTTCATGTTGATTGGATTTTAATTTAAGACCTGGTCCTCCCCACCACCTCATTTTTAACGTATCTTCATTATATCCTTTAAAAAAATCATGAGAAGTGTCAATAATAAAATCAATTGGAACACCTGCAGAAAAAATCCTTCTGCCATCCGTCATTTCTCCGGGTTTAAATGAAAAAACATAGGACATCGCACCAACATTCTCCGGAGATTTCTTTTGTTTTGGATAAAAAATTGGAAATGCTAAATGGTTGTAAAACGATTTTACTGAAGATACCGTTATTGCACTGTTATTATATAACCGTTCAACTAATGTTTTTCTCTTATTTTCAGTCTCCAATTCAGTTAATAACGCTGCACCTCCACAAATTCCAACATAGCCATTCCCCTCCTGGATAAATCTTTTAATACAATTTTTCCATTTTCTTACTTTTGGAATATTTTTAAATCCTTTTTTTATACACTGTCCATCTCCAACTCCGCCACCAGGAACTAGTAAAACATCAAAGTTTGACGTTACCAACTTATTACTAAGGATATCCTTATCATAAACAAATGAGGTAACAAACTTATATTTCTTTTTTTTAACATTCCATGAATAATTATTTAATATGACTGGAAAGTAATGTTTTCCAGATCCCCAACCAAGTGGTTCTTCAGCAAGTATCGCAACTTTGATTGTTTTTATTGTTTTATCATTTTCCATTGTTCAGAAGATATACATTGGCATTCATTATTTTGACATTTCTATTCGATTAAAAGCGTTTTTGAATTCAATAAAGAATATTGATTATCACTATTTTCTATATTTTACAAATAAAATCAGATGAATTGTTCACATCATTCTATGGCGGATGGTAATTCCAACGATCAATGGTAAAACTCCATTCTTTTTTAATATGGGAAATAATTTCTTGGTCGATTGTATACCTATTTGTTCTGTAATTTTTCTTTTGTTCTAGATATCGTTTCATTGCAGGAATTGCTTTTGTGATATTAGAAATCTGTAGTTTAGAGTAAATTTCTTGCACTTGACCTAAAGGATTTTTTACCAAATCTTCATATCGAATCTCAATCAGATTTTGTTCAGGAATCAACTTTTTTTGTTCAAAATAACTTTTCATCAATCGCTTATAATTATTGATTACTTGCTTTTCAATTTCAACACGATCTCCTTTTTGTAGTGCTAATTTTTCTAATACTTTGTTCCTCATTTTAATTGTAGACATATAAACCTTGTAAGGATTTCTGTAGATATGAATGAATTTTGCATTTGGATATAATTCTAATAATAATGGAATACGGGCAGTATTTGCAGGGTCCTTGAGCAGGAGCTGTTTACCATTATTTGCATAAACAATTGTTTTCATAAAATTATTATACATTTCTTTCCACTGCTGTTTCTCACTTTCAGTTAATCCTAGAAAATGTATCGATTTCAAATATTGTTTCTCAGCATTTTTTGGAAAGTGTAGCGCATGAAAGAATGAATAAGGGGATAAGACTGCCAATCCAGCTTCTTCTTCATAAGGACCATCAATATGTACCTCAATATTATCCATCGGACGGGTTTTTGGAAGAAAGTTTGAAAGAAATTGTTTTGAGGAATCAAAAAATAAAAAACTATTCGGTAACATTGTATTCATTAAGGAGACATAGCAAAATTGAGAATCTTGACTGAGCAATTCATGCAAATAGGTGGTTCCACTTCTCCAATGACCGATAATGATGACTGGATGTTTCTTCATAGTATATCGCTTGATTTTTGGTTTGATATGTTTATTAAAGTATAATCGAGCTGGTAAAGTGAACAGGGAACCCAGTGTGATAAAAGCAGCTCTATCTAAGTAAGTAAGATCAATGTATCCATTATTTTTAACAAGATTTATCCAGTTTTTAAATGAAATACCAAATAATGGGTGTTGTATATTTCGAAATCTATCTTTTTGTTTTTTATTGTTCATATTTTTTCCTCAATATCATTAGTTCATATAAATTAAAGAGGACATAAATTAATGTTGATAATAAAAGAAGGTAAAAACCAATACTTGGACCCCAGGTACTTGATAAGGAGTAAAATCCAGTTTTACCAGGTATTCCTGTTTCAATTATGCCGGATCCGACTATACTACCAATACCGATAGCGCAAAGTTCGTTTAAGGCAATTAGGAAACCAATAATACTAATAATCAATAATATTGCTGGAAGTATCGATAGCAAAATTTGATATGTTTTCTTAATTAGGTTTTTTTCTTTTGCATATTCGGATAATACCATGATACTACACCCACTTAAAATTAAAAAGATGATAACAAATAATCCTATTTCAAATTCTTGAGGTAAATAAGATGGCTCACCACTTATGCTATCCTCTGTTTCATAAAGGGTAACCATAGTTGATGGAATAAGAAATAATTGCGTTGTGGATTCCACATTTTTTGTATTTCCGTTAATTTCCCACCAAGGCATAACTAGAGAAGTAATAAGTAATGAAAGAAGTAACAGAATAATGATAATCTTTTTTCTATCGGTAAACCATAAAAAAATAAGAGATATTAAGCTGAAAATGAACACACCCATAATGATAATAATAGGATATATTGGTTCCTGAATGGTCAGTATATCAACGTTTTTTTCACCGAAGACCTGAATTGATCTCGACCCAATAATTTGATTTTCATTCAGAATATCAATTTGATACTCTGCTGGCGGTAATTGAATTGAGAAACAAGACTCGGCATTATACACCTTTTTTATATCATTTCTTTGAATGATTATCTTAGATTCTTTCAGGTTACCTCCTCGTTTATCAACAATAGTAAATGTTATCTCAAATTCAGCAGGGAAATCCATAGTTAACTCTGTATCTTTAGTAATTTCAATTGTCTCATTCACAAAGAAATTTTTATATTTTAAAGATAAAATGTACGTATTTGGAGTGAGATTTGTAAATAAATATTCATTTTCTTTAGTTTCCGCCTGTCTGGTAGCTGAGAGTGGAGAATCTTTTATATTTAGTATCGGTTTTGAATCAAATCCAAGGGGTTTATTCCAGCTGTCTAAAATTTGTACACGAAGATCATACCGTTCTATTGAAATAGTTTTCTCCTTAGTAATAAATGAACGTAAATAATTGAGTTTTACTGATTCTTCAATGAGTGTATCACTATTGTAACGAATTTGTAATATGTAATCTTTGGGACTTGAGGGAACCATGATGATTGCTTTGCCTCTTGCATCTGATTTCGTCGACGAAATAATCTGACCATCTTTTTGTATTCTAACATCCACATCTTTCACAGGTTCTTTGTTTTGATCAATTATTGAAAGTGTCAACGAAGATTCCTGCCGACATAGAATTCGTGTAAGAGTATCCTCGGTTAATTCAACGATTGAATACCCAATATATTTTCGTTGATCAGATCTCAATGGATTCTCGCGATATACTTTCAATAAATATGTTCCCTCTTCAATATCTGAAAAAACAATTTTTTTGAACAAAGAAACATTACTTAAATCTAATATTTTATAATAAGACATGATTTTGCTAAAAAACGTTGAATCTTCGAATTCATCGATCGTATTCAGTGGTACTCGTACTGCATTTTGGGACGAAAGAAAATTGTTATTTTCATATAATTCAACAGTGATATACGATAAATTAAATCCAAGAGCTGCCGACAAGCTTGATCCCATTGGAATAGATGGTGCATGATGAACCAGTGCTTTAAGATCATATACTTCCTTGTCATCTGAATCCATTTTATAATCATTTGAATCACCTGGTTTCATTTCCACAAGAGTCTGAAATATTGATGTTTCCTCTTCAGCTATTTGGTATCCCATTGAATCTGATGAAAAAAATGCTGCATCGAACTCCACAACAAAATCTTTTGGTATAATTAAATCATGGCTTTGGCCTGTTTCGATAGAGTTTCTTCCAGCTTGAACTGTTGCAATATTGTTTTCAAGACCTGAGAGATGAGGATAATCCATTTGAAATGCATTAATTTGTATCCCATCGTTTTCTTGAGTGCCAGATTGAACAAGGTTATTTGAGTCGAATATTAGAGCATGAGTTTTTCCTACTTCTCCACTGTCAAAGGTAATCCAAGGATGTTGACCAAGATCAATATCATCATGGACACTGATAACTCGGATGTCAGGATCTTCTTTTATATACTCAGGATCAAGGTCTAAAGGATATTCAGAGATGGTATTAAATTCATTTTTAAAATGCATCCAAGGCAAAATTTGACCAATATTTAATTCATTTATAGATCTACTCTTCACACCTCCTGCTTGCATCGAAGCAAATGCACCATCTGTTCGAGCTTGATCATAGACAGTAATTTCTTCTAGTGTTTCATGGATTACATTAACATGAATTCGTTTATTTGAATCAGGACAGTGATAATATTTGTATGTTGCCGTGGTTTTTAAATCATTAAATTTTGAAGTGCTTACTATTCCTATTTCTATCATAAGATTACCATCAGTAACCACTTCCTTTGAAACAAGTCTTTGACTTGTTGAACTGTAATCAAACAATCCATCATTATAACAATATTTATAATCAAAAGAAGCGAATAGTTCAGCATTTTTTGGCAATATTTCAGTAGTGCCATCTATCATTTTGTAGACATGTTGGCAGGTGTCATACCCCATAAATTCTCCATCATATGATATCATATAATTGATAAAATCATCATCTATAATCTCATAATATTCTGATTGTAAAGGATATCCTGGAATGGGTTCATAATGGTACGAAGACTCTTGATATCTAACATGATCTGTGTATGCTGGAGACTCTTTTTCAGAATCATCATAGAGCACATAGTATGCCTCACTTCCATCTGCAAATTCTGGAATTAAAAATATAAGGTTACATTTTGAGATATAATTTGTTTCAGTTGACTCTAAATCATAAATTTGGGATTCTAGTTCATACCACTTGGTATCTTGTTGACATATTACTCGGATTGAATGTTCATTTTCATTTTTTGCCCAACAAGGATTACTAAATGTAATAGGTAGGTCAATAGGCTGATGATGTGCATGAGTATTACTTGTATCTATTAAGAGATCTATTTTTTGAATAAACGAATATTCATCGTGCCAGGTATTTGGTATTTCTGTTGAATAAATCGAAGGAATAAGAATTAATAATAAAAATAAGAGAATAAAAATATGATGGGATATTTTTCTTTGATTTAAAATCATAATTTTTAATTATCCCCCATTATGATGAAATTGTTTTTTCAAAAACACGATATTTTTTGTATAGTTGAGCTCCGGTTAGTTTAATCGTTTTATGAGCGGTAACGTTCTTTTCGTCTATCCATCCGACCTCTGCTAGTTTATATCCTCTTTTTTTCATTTCAAATAATGATGTATAGTTTAGTAATGACGCAATGTTATTCTGACGCATATTCTCCTTTATTCCAATAAAATGCAATTTACCATGATCAATATTTTTTTTATTACGTAATAGATTAAGGATCTGAAAAATACCAAATTTACCATTCATCGATTTAAAAAGTTGATTATAATCTGGAGTTGCCCAAATATATGCAATTGGTCTTTTATTCATTTCAGCAATAAGAAACAAATCAGGATCGACAATCCATCGTAATTGTTTTATTCCAAATCGAGTTCTCACTTCTTCTGGTGAAACGGGAACATATCCCCAATGATCTGAAAAGGTTTCTAAAAAAAGAGGAATCCACCATTCCAATTCCTTATTCGCACGTAATCTGTTAAAATGCCTCAGACGAATGCCTGAATCTATACAATCTTTGGATTTTTTCCTCAGTATTTGAGGGATTGGTTTCCTAAGATCTATCATATATGTTATTTGATCCTTAGATTTCTTCATATCATAATTCTTAACAAGGGAAAGATAATATTTTGGCGAATATGAGGAGAGTATGCTTGGTTGAATATCAAAACCATCCTGTAAAAATCCGCAACCGTTATCTATTCTGCCATTGATTGGCCCTTGCATTGTTTTCATACCTTTCATCGAAAGCCAATGCTCAGCATTGTTAAACAGTTCAGTTGCATAATACGTATCATTAATACATTCAAAAAATCCAAAAAAACCAATATTTTGATTCATAGTTTTACAATAAAGATAATCAATTATTGCTGCAATGCGTCCCACTATTTTATTATTCCTTTTTACCATAAATAATGCAGATTCAGCATGATTCCAAAATGGGTTATGTTTATCAAAAAAATTAGTGTATTCTATCCAAAATGGTGGAACCCAATTCGAATCATTCTTGTAAATATCCCAAGGCAGATAGAAAAAATTTTTAAAATCTTTATTTGTCTTAACTAAAGATGCATTCCGACTGAGTTCAATTTCACAAGTAGTATGAAATGAATATTTTGTTTTTTGTCTTTTTAATTTTGTAATTGAATCCATTGTTGACGTCAACGCATATTTTTATTTATTATTATATATTAATATTATTTAACAACTGACTACCTTTGAACCTATCTTATTTTATCAACCATGTGCTATTTTCAAGAGAATTGCAGTTAAAAACCGTTATTCTTTTTTATAAAATCTACCTGCAATAAACTGTTCAGTCAACACACCATGATACTCAGCAT
>CAZYLG010000003.1:50239-59783 GCA_964648565.1 uncultured Thermoplasmatales archaeon | reverse complement strand
GTTTTTAAACTGAACTGATTAATTTAATATAAGGACGTGGTTTTGCCGTAGTTACAGATGAAGTACGAAAACTCGCAGAAGAAAAAGTTATTTCAAATACTAGATTGAGAACCTTTTTTTCAATCAATATTTTGTTAACCAGAAAACATTTCAACACCCTATGCTATGTAAAAAATAGAAACGTAGTGTGGATTTGATTTGGATGGTAAAAACGTATAAAGCTCAGTGTGACGCGTGTAATGCAGATTTTACAGTAAAATATGGTAGTAAAAACAAAAGAAAAATCATTCATGAAACCTATTCCTGCCCACAATGCAACAATCTATTTTCCCTATCAAATAATGATGATGAGTTCAAATGTCCAAATTGTGGAGATACAAATCTAATCCGGTATAATATGAACAAAGAAGAAAACATGGATTATTACAAAAGGATGTATGATGAACAATTACTCCCTCAAAAGAAATATGATGAAATAATGGAATTTTGGGAAACAGTAAAAAGCGATGAATGCCCAAAATGTGGCACACACAATCTCGTTTGGTCTCTACTAGAGGAACAAAAAATTTGATAAAGATAAAAACAACAATTTAGTCAGTATAAGGAATATCTAAGGAAAAAATCGTTTGCCCTTCATTACTTTCAACAGTGATGTTAGCATCATATTTTTCACCGATGTCATAAATGATCTGTAATCCATTTCCATGATGTGCACCTTTTGTTGAAAATGATTTCTTGGATTGAATCTTCTTTAAAACATCACCTGGTATTTGTTTACCCGTATTAACGATTTCAACATGCACAAATTCCTTTTTGTAATCGAAGAGAATGGAAATAATCCCGCTCGGGTCATCAAGTTCCTGAATGGCATCTATTGCATTTGACACCAAATTATAAAATAATAATTGCATTTCATAGCCACAAACAACTAACTTCCTTGATGAACCATGTTTATCAAAATGAATCTTTATCGATTCATCCTGATTTTTATCACCAATAAGATCTCCATACAATGTTTGCGGGTATCGGTTCAATAATTCCGTAATCGCTGAATCTAAAATATCTTCCAAATAAAATTTTTCTTCATATCCCGGATCTGAAATAATATCTTCAATACGTTCAATGTTTTCATAAATTCCATGAAGCATTTCCTGCAACTCAGTTTTTTTTTCCGGTTCAATAGGAACATAATCTATGTTTTTCTCAATCATATTCACTTCGATTTTTATATGTTTTATTTGATGATTGGGATCATCTGATTCATCGAAACTTTCAAATTCCTCAATTGTTTTTTCTACGATATCAGCTAATTCTTGTTGCTTTTGATACGTAAAATACGTCCACATCAGATTGAGTCCACCAATGGAACTATGGCCATGAGCTCGAATATACCATTGAATCTTTTCTTGAAGTGTTCCAGAAAGAAGTGGGTTATTCATTGTTACTCCACATCTTTATGTTTTTCCAATACATCTTCAACAATGTTTAACAAATTACCAATCTCTGGTTTACTGATTTGTGCATCTGCACCTAACAAATCACCCTTCCGCCGGATCTCTTCATAAATCAATGATGAAAAAAGAATCACTGGTAGTTGCTGCATTTCAGTATCCTCTTTAATCTTTCTAAGAAGTGAATGCCCGTCCATTTGAGGCATTTCAATATCAGTAACCACTAATTGAACATAATCAGTCAAAGGCCGTTTTGAATCAATAGAATTTTGCTTCCACTCCGATATGCATTCCCAAGCACGTTTCCCATTATCAACAGAAACAACATCAAATCCGCCATCTTCCAAAATCCCTTTTAATAAATCTCGGACAATACTAGAATCTTCAGCAAGAATAACCTTTGGTGGAGGATTACCACCATCTAACTGATCAATGATATGCTTATCTGATTTAATGCTCAAACTGACTTCAGGATTGATATCTGCAACGATTTTTTCAAAATCAACCATTAACATTAATTTCTTTTCATCTTCGCCAAGCGCAACGATACCTGTGATACAGTTTTTTCTAATATCATGTTGAACTTGTGCTGGAGGAAGTACTTTTTCCCAGCTCATTCGATGAATGGTTTCGATACGATGAACTAAAAAACCAAAGTTATCTTGATTGAATTCTGCGACAATAACATATGTCTTTTCGTAATCATCACCCTCACTTTCATTAAGCCAACCACCTAAATCAACAAGGGGAATGATTTTGTCCCGTAGTTTAAAAACACCAAGTACATTTTTATGAGTAGTGGGTATTCCCATGTAATCCGGGGTTTTAATGATCTCTCGGATTTTTGCAACGTTAATACCAAAAGATTGATATCGACCACTATTTTTTAAATAAATACCAAACTCTGCAATCTCTACTTCATTTGTACCTGTTTCAAGGAGAATTTCTTGACGATTTGCTTTATTTTCCATCCCAACCACTTGTATCATATAATAAACTCTTATAAATGACTTTCTAAAAAATCCATATTAACATTTTACTTTTTTCCCATCAGATAACAATGTTCAACATACCTTTTTTAGCTAAGTATTTTGAATGAATTTTTTTCCAATATCTGTAATCACAAGTTTACTAATGGTTTTATAGCGAACATATTTTTTTCTTATCAAATGTCTTATGAGTTGATCAACTTGAGCCGTTGAAAAATCAAACTTTTTTTGCACATTATTTATAGAAACCTGATCATTGGAATCAAGGAGTTTTAAAAAGGAAAAAATGGTTTTATTAGAAAAAGTGATTTCATTAAGTCCACTCTTTTGCTTTTTAACCAATCCAACAAATGATCGTAGAACAAAATCTATATGATATTTAGGTAATCGATTTTGCGCTCGATCGATAAAAACACAAGTATGATCATCTAAATTTATTTGACAAGAGGAAACATCACTTGATGAAATAAGAGATAGCATGTTCTTTGTTTTCTCTTCATTAATTTCTTGGTTAAAATCTATGATTAATTCATGTTGTTCTTGTTTCTTTTTTTCTGATCGTCGACGTTGTAGATGTCGTTGTTCCAATGCCATCATATCAAAATTAAGACCATTGTCGTGAAGTAACGTTACTAGTGAAGAACCAATTTCATCTTTTAATTCCTTAATAAAAAAAAGACCAGCCGTTTCATCTAAATCAGTATACACAACACGAATAATTGAATCAAATACGCTGACTAATACATCTGATTCTACGTCTTTTAAAACCGTGCCATCAATTTTTATGTCATTTTCAGATAATGACACATAATTTAGAAAATCAAAAGAATACGTGGATTTGAGTGAATCTATAATCGAGGAAAGTGCTAATGCAGCAAAAGAATCTGATGTTCGCCGTGACGAAACCGTAAACAACGAAGAAATAACAAGACTAAATGCTTTTTCATTGGAGTATTCCAAACTGAGTTGAGTCATTTTTACCCAATTATAGTAGTAATTCGTTGATATAAATCTTCAAGATCAAAGGGTTTTGAAACATAATCTCCACTAACAAGTCCTCCAAATGTTTTACTGAAAGAATCAGTCTTAGCAGAAAGAAACACTAGCGGTATCTCTTTCCAACTCTCGTTTTTCTTTATTTCAGCAGCCGTATCCCACCCATTTAACCCCGGCATCATAATATCAAGAAGAATAAGGTCCGGTGTTTTATGATCATTAAGATACTCTATACACTCATTTCCATTAGATGCACCGATGACTTCATAACTATCCGATAATTCTTCTAAACCCATTTTAATGGTTAGAATAATATCTGGATTATCATCTACGACCAATATTTTCTTTTTCATGGAGATCAAATCCTTATTTTCATCTACTTTTTTCAAACATAATTACATATTTTTCTTTTTGAGAAAGGTTATTGCTTTGTTAGTCAGTTTTACTTCATCATCTGAAACATAATGAAGAAGTTCAGAGTTTAGTAAATCCACAATCATAGTATCTAACTCAGATTGGGAAATACGAAGGGAGTTAAGTACTTCAGTTGAATCAACATCCTTTTTTTGTAATAATTCTAAAAGTTTAAGTTCATTTTGTGACGGAGTAATCAACTCAGAATCACGCTGATTGATTTCATTTGTTCTAGATTGATCTGCCGAGAATTTTTCAGATGCATTATTAGAATTATCAGGTTTGCACCGGTATAATTGATGATGTTCAATTTGCATTAATTCCAAGTCAACACCAATCTCTCGAATTTGAGGGATAACACCAGGTTCAGCATGTCGTTCCAATTCAGTGATAAAAAATAAACCAGCTTGTTTTTCAAGATTCATATACACAAGCCGTATGATAGCTTCAATTGCCTTTGCCAATTCAGTTTCATCAAGTTCATTGACCTTTCTGGGAACTAACGGTTGTTGATTGGAATCAAAGTATACGGTTGATAAAAATGAAAACTTACGCTTCAATGATTGAAGAATGGTTTCAACAACCATTTGCGCAAAAGACTGAGAAGTTTTTTCAGCGGTAACCTCTGTTAATGAGGAAAGTGTTCCCTGGAGTAAAGAAACATTATCCATTAATCCATCCCATTCTTTCTTCTTCGCCTCAATCAGACTTCACCCAATGATAGTCTAATGTGAGCGGAAAATCAGATAATATATTGATCAAAGTAGTTTTCTTGCTTTCATGCGTACTATCGGATCATTTGACATTTTTGCAATGGTTTCAGCCATCTCTGTGAATCCTTCAACACTGTTAATATTGAACTTTCCAACAGGTTTTCCATGAGCAGTAGTTAATTTCAGTTCACCAGAAAAGGAGACATCTCCCATTGAATCACTCATCTTCGAACTCAATTCAGTTTCTACATCCATCGCATTCATCATAGATAGGTCTGTTTTAAATTGAGAATCTAAGAGATGTGAGATGAATGTGGAACGGTCTCCTGTTACATTTTGTTGATCGATTTTATCAACTATTTCTGCAGGTAATTCCAAAAGAATTGTTTTCTTATGCATATGAACATCAAATGATAATTGCATATATTAAATTTTACCATTATCAAAAGTTGATAACATTTCTGTGGGCCATATCTTTTTATCACGTTACACATGGAAAAATAAATACAAAAGCATGAGTCCTCTTGTCAACTGATGAAAAACTTTTTATTATATTCAGAAGTTGTTAAAATTCATGAATAAAAAGAAGATACTAGATAAGATCAAGGACCTTCCTTATTTTAAGGACCTCGTTTTCATTTACTTATTTGGTTCTTCATGTTATGATAAATTTACAAAAAAATCAGATATAGATATATGCTGTTATTATCAAATAGATGATAAAAAAAAGTTGTTTAGTTTGCAGCTAAAACTTTCCTCTATTTTTCCAGAACGGTATGATATTCAGATGTTTCAACTCCTGCCATTGTATATTAAAAAAGAGGTGTTCAAAGGAGAGTTACTCTATACTTCCAATAAGAAACTTGTTTATGATATCGCTAAAAAAACGCGAGATGAATATGAAGATTTCAAGCCGAGATATAAATATATTCTTTATGGTAAGAATGGAATAGAGGGGGCAAATCTATGAATGAAAGAATTTTATTATTATTACAGGATTAATAGTTGACTTCAATATGATCTTTGAGGAGATCAAGAACATATAATAAAAAAAGGATAATGAACTGGTTCTTTTTATTTTTTTAAAAGAGGAAAGAGGGAAATTATGCTACCATAGGATCGTATTTGGGAGCATTTTTTACGTACGTCTGTTTTTTTCTAGTTACAACGTTAAGGAAATGTTGTTCGATGATTTTGACTTGTTGTGGACTAAGATTCTTTTTTTCCAAGACAACTTTACCGTCACCATTATACACTACAATAGTTCCTTTATCCGGGTTCGAGATTACTTTAAAGGTTGATCCATCTGCTTGTTTCCAGTTCCATGTTCGTTCATTGGAGGTTTTCATAGATATCAACACCAACTTTTATACAGTTGCTGATATAAATTTTCTTTTTGAAAATATATAAGTGTTATTGAACAGACATGTACAAAAAAAAAGAAAAAACATTACACACTATTTGGAACTGACAGTGTATCTTCAGATAGAGTATAAACTGCATCCATTACCATTGAGGATTCTTCGATAAGAAGTTGATGTTCTGAAGTATCTAAAACAAAAAAGATCATATGACTGTTTTCTTTTTTCGAGGTGTTAACCATCTTTGTAACAAACTTTACAACCGGATCAACATTCTTTTGATAAATCAAAAGCGTAGTTAAGGAATCAAGGATAACAAAATCAATATTTTGAGACAAAAATTCAGATGTAACTATCGACAATTCAGTTAATGCTTGAGGAGAACTTACAAAATAACAGTCTTGAGTGTTCTCAGCTGGTTCCATTGATTTTGTGATTGCATCAATAAAAACTATACGATCCGAAAGAATTTTTTCTTTTTCAAATCGGAGTTTTAAGGAATTATAAGTTTTGTTCAACGTCACATAACATAAATTATGGTCTTTTAACACGCGTGGAATAAAAGAAGTGGATTGATTATATAATTCACTTGGTATTTTTATTAATACTGAATCAGTTGAAAGGAGAAGCGAAGGCAATTCTATATTACTCACCGACCTGTTTCCGAATGAATTCGACCAATTTTTCTTCATCAAACGGTTTTTCAATGAAATCTATTATCTTATCATTTGAAAGCATCTTTTGTTTATCTTCTTCAGAAACACCCACAGCAGAAAGATATACTATTTTAATATCTTCAATTTGTTTAATAACCTGTGAAACAGGAGTTCCAGGCATCATAATGTCTAACAGAATCAAATCAGGTTTTTCTGGATTCTCCCCTAATTTTTTCAAACAATCATCACCATTCTCCGCTAGAATGGTTTTAAATCCTTCTTCTTCCAAAACAAACTGTAAGGTTATCCGGATATCCTCATTATCATCAACAATCATAATTTCTTTCAAATTACCACCATTCCATCAATAACATGAAAACATGTTACAAAGCATAATCTGCAATATAAAAATAGAGGTTTAGGCTAAATAAGTTATGGTATTTGTAAAAAGATATAAAAAAGACAACCGCTATTTGTATTATTGTTTCGAGGAGATGGAATCAAAGCAAGTCTTCTAGTACCAAGACTGCAGAGTTGAGAATAATCATGGATGAGATTCAGTGGGATGGAGAATTAATTAATGAATTTGACAGAAAAAAAACCAAATCAGATAATGATAAATTAAATCAGAGGAATGGATTTGATGTGATTCATGAAAAAATCGATTCTCTTTTTTCTGAAAAAAATCATTCAGTTATGAGAGTACCTGACCATCCTCCAACTAAGAAATCAGCAGAGAATGAAGGAAAAATTGTAACCTCTCCTTTGAAGTCATCTACAAAATCTTTTTCAAATCAATCATCTAAGATATCTGATCAACTCATCGATAATCCATCAAAAACAGAAGAAGATAATCAAGAATCAGGATTAGATTCTAACGAACCGTCATTTGTTTATGAAAAAGATGTCAAATCATTCGGCTGGAAAAATCTTGGAAAACGATTCATCGAATATGATAATGAAATCAGTGAATTTGTGTACAAAGTTGATGAACCCCTTCTTTCTTCTAAAGAAGAAAACCTAAAAAAAGATCTGTTACATTTATTCCAGCTGGAAACAGATATAGATGTTAGTGATATGACCATTGAGGAAAAAAAAGACCATCTTCACGATCTTCTCCTTTATATTATAAAAAAACATCGTATGAAAATCCCTGAAAAAAGCAAAGATAGTATTTTTTATTATTTATTTCGGGAATTTATTGGTTTTGGACCTATTGATATTTTAATGAAAGATGATGAAATCGAGGATATCTCATGTGATGGTCCAAAGATACCTATTTTTATTTATCATAGAAAACATGAATCTATACGAACTAACATCAAATTTTCAAAAAAAGATAATCTAGACTCGTTTACCATTAAATTAGCTCAGTTATGTGGAAAACAACTTTCTATCTATGAACCTATCGTTGATGGGAAACTTCCAGATGGCTCTCGATTGCAAACAACTCTAGCAAAAACAGTGACAAATTCATCAACATTTACTATTCGTCGGTTTAAAGAGGATCCGCTTACTCCGATTGATCTTGTTAATTATAAGACCATGTCCGTTGAAATGGTAGCTTATTACTGGTTAGCAATGGAACATGGCACATCCATGTTATTCTGTGGAGGAACAGCCTCAGGAAAAACAACGTTACTAAATGCATTATCATTATTTCTGCCATCAACATTTAAAATCGTTTCAGTTGAAGACACTCGTGAAATCAATCTTCCTCATGAAAATTGGATTGCAGGAACTACCCGGCAAGGGTTTTCAACAAGTTCAGAAGGAAAAACATCTAAAGACATTGACATGTTTGATCTTATCCGAGCTGCATTACGACAACGTCCAAGAGTGATCATTGTCGGAGAAGTACGAGGAAAAGAAGCTTACACCCTTTTTCAAGCAATGGCCACAGGCCATTTATCCTATTCAACGATGCATGCAGCTGATATTAACACATTGATTCAACGATTGGAAAATCCACCTATTTCCCTACCAAGAACATTGATGACCTCTTTAGACATTGTCACATTTTTAACGACCTTTCAACGTCATGATGGATCACTTGAAAGAAGAGTAAACTCGGTTACCGAAATCATTAAACAAGAACCTGAATCAAAACGATTAATTTCAGTTACTCCTTTCTCCTGGGATTCATCAATTAATGATAAATTCAGTTATCATGGTGGTAGTAAAGTACTACAAAATATCATAAAGAAAAGAGGGTGGACTCAACAACAGTTAGACGCTGAATTACAGAAAAGACAAGAAGTCATTCAATGGATGGCAGATGAAAATATTCGCTCGTATAAACAAGTTGGTAAAATTGTTGCTCAATATAAAAAAAATCCTCAACAGATCATCAATAAAATTAGACCTGATGCATTATGAAATCAAACTGGTATTCCCAACATTGTTTATCTTTTCTATCTAAAGTAAATGCTTCTTTTAATAGGATTAATATTGATAAAAATCTTTTAATGCAAAAAGCTCGTTTGAATATGACATTCAATGAATACAAAGCAACAATGATCATAAGTGTTCTTGTTGGATTAATATTTAGTATAGTTCTGTTTTTCTCCCTATTCTTCTTTTTAGAATCATTGGTTTCACCCATGATGTTATTCTTTATTCCTATTTTTATGATACTGGGAACAATTGGAATTGGATTTGTAGTTTATCGATATTTTCCAGATATGAAAATAAAAAACAGAGCGCAGAATATTGACCGTTTTCTTCCATATGCAGTCAATTATTTAAACACCATGTCTTCCACTGGAACTGCTCCATCTGAAATGTTTCAAACGCTTTCTAAAATGCCAGTGTATGGAGAGATTCAACATGAAGCAAAAAAAATCAGTTCGGAAATAGAAGTCATGGGCGTTGATAACATCACTGCATTAAAGCATGCAATCCAACGGTCTCCATCTGATAAATTCAAAGAATTTATTCAAGGCTTAATTGGAACGATTCAAT
>CAZYLG010000003.1:0-50229 GCA_964648565.1 uncultured Thermoplasmatales archaeon | reverse complement strand
GTGCCCGACCCCTCGACCGCGGACAACGAAGAGTACGCCGAGGTGCTCCGCGTGCTCGGCGAGTGCTTCGGTGCCGACCCTCAGCGTTGGCACAAGCTCGCCGCCGACTGCCACGGCGTCTCCGAGGAGACGACGACCTCCATCTGATAAATTCAAAGAATTTATTCAAGGCTTAATTGGAACGATTCAATCTGGAACAAGTCTTCATTCGTATCTTTCAACAGCAGTTGATCAATATATGAATGATGATTTGCAGACTCGTAAGAAAAATTTGGAAACACTTGGATTTCTTGCTGAAGTTTTTGTCATGACAGTGATTGCATTTCCAATTTTTTTAGTGATTATTCTTACGGTTTTTAGTTTCATAGGAAGCAATGTGGAAAGTACAGTGAATGTGTTGTATGTTTTATCATTTTTATTTTTACCATTATCTTACTTTGGTTTTTATGCAATGATCAAATTAATTCTTTTTGAAACCGTTGAAAATGTCCAATTTAAGCCACTAGAACAACGCATTAAAGATTTTTTTTCATTAAAACGCTCTGATTTTCGCGTGTTTTTACTGACCGTCGGACTTCTACTCTCATTTTTAACAGGTAACATTATTGGACTTTACCTCGACTGGTTTACACTTTCACTGCCCTTTTTGTTCAATGTGTTATTTATTTCCTCACTTCTTTGCCTTGGTCCTTATGGAATCTATAGTTATTTTCAATTAAAGAAGAAACAAGAAATTCAGCATTTCTTTCCTGACTTTCTTACCGAGATGAGTAATTCCGTAAACGCTGGAATGAATGTATTTAATGCACTCAACGTTGCTCAACAAAGTAAATATGGGGTTTTAACACAAGAAATAAAAAAAATGAATATTGATCTTTCATGGCGAATACCACTGAAAGATGTTTTTGTTAAATTTGCACATCGATTGAAAAACGGATTGATACATCGACTGATAATCACAATAAATAAAGGATTGTTCATGGGAGGTAATACTTCATCTGTGTTTGCAGCAGTTTCAAAAGAACTGAAACAAATTAACACGGTTCGCCAGCAGCGCTCAACAGACATGTCCCTTTATACCATCGTGATTATCATGAGTTTTTTCGTGTTTTTATTCATCGTGTTTATTTTAGATAGTACCTTGTTTTCTTACTTCTTTGAAATACAATCAAGTTCCGCAAGTACGCTTCCGTTATTCGTTCAGGATGTAAATCGGACTTCACTTCAATATGGGTTGTTTTCATTTGTTTTTGTGCAAAGTATGGGTGCTGGAATGTTAAGTGGCTATATGAAGGAAGGAGAACTCTCTGCGGGTATTCGTTATAGTTTCTTTCTTGGCGTGATTACTATTATTGCATTTATGTTTTTATTTTAGTGAGGATGTATGAAAGAGAAAAGAAAAAACCTTGGTGTTTCAGAAATCATTGGCACTATTTTGTTACTTGGCATTAGTGTCACCTTATTTTCTGGTATCCAACTCTACGTTTTCTCTGCAGAACAGAGTGCTGAACCAATAAAGCCAATAATTGGTGGATCTTTGAAAGATAGCACCATTATTTTACAGCATTTAGGAGGCCGTTCCTTAGATGAACAGACACGAATTCATTATCAAATAGGGAATAGTACAATCAAACTTTTCCTTAATTCCTCTTTTTTCATTGATGATAACAATAACCAGAAATGGGATGTTGGTGAAATAATCAGATATCCTGTTTCGGGTGATGAGGATTCAATTATTGAAGTAAAAGTAATCGATGAAAAATCAAATGATTTATTATTTATCAATGTTTTACAACAAGAATTAGAGGGGGAAAAATTAGTTGAAATTGAAAGCACTTAAAAAAGTAGGTGTTTATTCGATTCATCCTAGAAATGAGAAAGGTGTTTCGGAAATTTTAGGTACCGTTCTTTTATTAGCAATTTCTGTTGCTTTATTTTCAGCGTTATATCTAATGATGCAAACCGGTTTGGTTGCTGAACAGTCGCCCGTGGCAGATTTGATTGGTTATGTTAATCAAGACACAATATATATCGAACATCAAGGTGGAAGTTCACTTTCAGAAACAACAATTACTATAACACTTGATGGAGAAGAATACGTTTTAGATTTTAATGAATCGTTCGATGAAAATAATAATGGAAATTGGAATATTGGAGAACATGTTCATTTTACAAATTCACAAATAAGCGAATTAAGTACAATAAAAGTCTCTGTTGTAGACACATCAATCAATGAATTAATTTATGGTGGAGTCTTATCTGGCGAGGGAGATATTCAAAGTAATTCAAATGGAAATGAACAAGACGAAAATGCGGAGCATATTGTTGCCTGGTGGCATTTCGATGAGGGATCGGGATCAATAGCATATGATGAGACTGAAAATAACAATGATGCAGTATTAAGTGGTACAAGCTGGACTGTTGGAATTAATCAAAGTGGCATCCTTTTTGACAAGAAACAAGATGAGTTATCATCTGATTCTTCGCAAAGCTTGTCAATAACTGAAAATCTAAGCATTTCATTATGGTCATATTTTTACGAGTTCCCAAAAAAATCTGAAAATATTATTTTTAGTTATGGAGCGAATGCTGAAAGTGAAGGTTCAAACACGTTATATGAACTATCTATCAATTCAGATGGAGATCTAACCTATGTTCATGAATATGATAATGGCATCAATCAAGATCATATCTTTTCAACAGCGCTATCTGAAAACACCTGGTATTATATTGTCATTATTAGAAATAGTTTTTCACGCACAGTATCGTTATACATAAATGATGAGTTTATCGAATCATTTAGTTATACTGATAATCCAACAGGTGGAGCCTCTTCATCTCTGTATTTAGGTTCTTACAAAACAGGTAATAAAGACCCTATTGATGGAATACTTGACGAAATTATTATTTTTAATAACGTTCAATCAATAGATGCCATTCAAAAATTAAATGATTTTACATAAATTAATTCAAAAAATAAAGGAGATATTTAGGAATTGGGAGAAAAATGAAAAAGACCATATCGCTTAAAAATGACAATAATGCAGTGGTTGGAATTATTACTGCAATATTAATCGTAGGTTTATTTGTTTCTATCTTTGCTACAATTCAAACGGTGTATGTTCCTCAATGGATGGAAGAAAACGAGGCAAGTCATTTACAAGAAGTAAAGAATCAGTTCATGCAACTGAAATTTGCTCTTGACATTCAAGTGTATAATCCAGAACGAAATGAAATGAAATTAACCACGCCAATAACTCTTGGTAGTGAAGAAGTTCCCTATTTTTTATCAGAAAAATCATATGGGGAAATAAAAATTGATGCAAATACGTTTCAAATAGAAATCACGGGTAATGATTCCACCATTAAAGACTCATTGAATACTTTGTATTATCAATCACAGAATTCATATTATACAGATCAACGATTCACCTATGAAACTGGAGGAGTTATCTTAAGTCAATCTGAAGGATCGTTACTTGTATCTTCCCCATTTCTCTGTATTTCAGAATCCAATGAATCCTTTTTTTTTAATTGGACCATGGTTAATATCACATCAATTGGAGGGAAACGTTCAACCCATGGATCAAGTACCATCTCCATTCTCACTCAATATTCAAATATTTCAGAAACAACCATACTGAATGCGTCAACCATTCAAATAAAAACAGATTATCCCCTAGTTTGGAAACGGTATTTGAACAATACATTATCTGAAAAAGGATTAACATATAATACCAATTTCACACTTACTACTGAATCTGATAAAATTACTCTTAACTTGTTAATGGATGAACAAATAAATTGGAACCTAAACAAAGTAAATGTGATTGCTCAGATCACTCCAGGATGGATCATATAAAAAGAAATGAGGACAAGGAAAAGACAAAAAAATTCGTCTAATTAATCTGTGACATCACCAAAAACTTCCTGATTTGGGTAAACAACAATTCCATTATCCGAGATGTTCATAGAAACAATTTTCTTCTCATGTTTTGCTCCTCTCATTTTTACTACTTCAATAGCGCTTTCTCGCATATTACCTCGTCTTACATTATAAAGGGCGATAACACCATCTGAAAGAAATTCTTCTACACCAGCTAAAAAACTATCTTTTTTTGCAGGATTGGTCCCAGAAATCAAAAAATTAGTGCTCCCAACATCCTCTAAAAAACGAAATAAGCGTTCAGCATAAAATCGATAAGAATGTTCCTTTCCAATAAAAGTGGAAGAAACAGCAGTTAACGAATCAATAACCGTAAAATCTGGTTTAAAACCACTTCCTCCAATAATAAACGGTTCAAGATCCATAACTAAATTACCCGTATCTTTTGACATCATCGCTTGTACCCCGCCCTCAGTTTCACTTTCTTCATAGTACAAATCACTAGAAAGTTGTCGTTGAATACGGAAATTTTCCTGCTGAATTAATTCATCTGCATTCCAACCAAACTCATTCATATGCTCAATTAATCGTTTTCGAGATTCTTCAAAACTAATATACAAACAATTTTTTCCTTGACGTGCTTGCCAGGCAAGAAATTGTAAACAAAAAATAGTTTTGCCAGATCCGGGTGTTCCTGTGATTAATACGTTTGATTGTTTTGGAATTCCATGTTCAAACAAGCCATCAAATCCTGGAATCCCTGTTTGAATATACGACTTATCTGAGTTAGTATCTTTTTTAGAGGAAGACCCTTGCATCTGTTTTTGAACATTTGATTTAATCTTATCAATATCAATAATGCCTGAAGGCATTCTTTTCCACACCATCCTTGTGTTCCTTATTCAACCAATTGATAACCGACTAAATTATCGATTGATTTTAAGATTTAACACGCAGCATTTGATCATTAGTCTTTTCTTCACTATCAAATTGCGGGTTCCAGTTACCATTGGTTATATGTAATGTGAATATAAATTGGCTGCCCATTCCAGGTCCGTCACTTTCAACCCTGATCGAACCTCCATGTTTCTCAATGATTCGTTTACAAATATTTAATCCTAATCCGTGACTATCAATATCTGTTCGGGCATCATCGGCTTTATAGAATTCATCAAAAGCATACTCAATTTGTTCTTTGCTCATTCCGATACCATTATCTTGAACTGTAATGATTACCTCATCAGATTCTTTTTCAATCGCAGTTATTTGGATAATAGAATCCTTTTCTTTTTGAGAATATTTTAATGCATTTGAAATAAGATTGTGAAATACTTCGTTTAACTGCATTTCATCAGCAAAAACCATTACTGAAGGATCAATATCAACGATTAACTGTGCATGTTCTTTTTCAATCATGACATGCATTTGTTGCCTAATATGAGAAATGAAATCAAATAAATTAAGATTAGTAAATGAAAATTCAATTTTATCAGAATTTAATTTTGCAAAGGTTATCGTTTTATTTACTAAATCTTTCATAAATCGAATATTTCGATCAATCATCGAAATATATGTCTGACCTTTATCATCAGTAATTCGTTTTTTTAACAATGGAAGTAAACCTAACATGGGCGTAAGTGGGGTTCGTAAATCATGGCCCAGTTGATTGATGAAACCATCCTTTTGTTTCAGCAGTTTTTTTACCTCATCTGTTCGTTCATCCACTCTTTTTTCTAAATCCTTGTTTAACGTTGCTAATTGTTCTCTAGCAACAGTTAATTCAGTGTTCATCATTTCGACTTCTTCAACATGATCTTGAATCAACTTTTGTGCTTCTTTTAAATCACTAATATCTACAAATGTTTCGGCATAAAAAGAATTTTTATCATCATCCATCTCAAGATATGTTGATGACATAAGTAATGGAATATCAAACCCTTCTTTGTGTTTATGGTGGACTTCCTTTCCTTTTAATCCTTTGTGTTGTTCAGCTTCTTTATGAATATCAACCATCTTTTCTTTTTCAGATGAATCAAACAGTATACTAATGTGACTACCAACCAACTCGTCGTTAATATATCCGTGAAGTGTGGTAAAGGCATTATTTGCATAGGTGATGAATCCGTTTTTATCATGAATTAATGACCCATATCCTGCTTTATCTGAAATTGTTTTAAATTTTTTGAATTCTTCCTCCAATTTTTTTCTTTCTGTAATATCAACTGCTAAACCAGTATGTCGGACAATATTTCCATTTTCATCTTTTACTGGAAAAGAACGAGCATGAACCCAACGAATCTTTCCAGTTGGTTGTACAATCCTATATTCTAGATTGAAAATACCGGTTTCTCGATAGTTCCCAAATTCATTAAAAACTAGTTCTTTATCTTCAGGATACACTGATTCCATAAACGATTCAGGGTTTTTATATAAACTCTCACAACTCCGTCCCCATATTCTTTCATAAGCAGGGCTAACATACAGCATTTTCGTATTATCTGCATTCCTAAGCCAGAAAACTTCACCCATGTTCTCGCTTATTTGCCGGAATTTTTCCTCGCTATCTCGCAGGGCATCCTCTGCCTTTTTACGATCTGTGATATCAACAAAAGAATTCATGATATACGCTGGTTCGCCATGCTCATCTAATACCAGATTTGCTGATAACTGTACATAAAAACTTTCTTTTGAAATGGAGATTGCTTCAACTTCACCAAACCATCCATCACCCTGAACTGTCCGGTCCATAATATCAAGGTAATTACCAGGTTTTTTCCAGAATCCAACCGCGGGTTTTCCAATAATCTCTTCTTCATCATCGATATCCCAAAACTCTAAAAACTTTTTATTCACAAAAACAATGTTTCCATCAAGATCAATTAACATCATTCCATTAATCGATGACATGATTGCGTTTTCCTTAATGTGCAAATCAGCAATCATTTGTTTTTTATCAGTAATATCTTCTTTAATCGCAATGTAATGTGTAATCCTTTCATTTTTATCTTTAATTGGGCAAATCCCTGCTTCTTCCCAGTATAATTCCCCATTTTTCTTTTTATTATGAAACTGACCATGCCACGTTTTACCCTGAGAAATCGTAGACCAAAGGTCTTGATAGAATTCCTCAGGTTGCTCACCAGATTTTAAAACCCGAGGGTTCTTTCCTTTTACTTCATCAACTGAATAACCAGTTAACGATTCAAACTTTGGATTTACATATTCAATCTTTCCAGAAGTATCAGTGATTACTACACTTGCAGGATTTTGTTTTACCGCTTCTGAAAACGTTTTTAATTTTGTTTCATTTTCCTTTCGTTTTGAAATATCTCTGATAATTGCTATTGCATGCCATTCATCATCAAGTTGAACTGAGGAAAGAGACAGTTCAACTGGGAACTCCGTTCTATTTTTACGAAGTGCTGTTAATGCAACCGTATTATCAATTGCTGCATCATCACCAGTTTTATGAACGGTTTGAAACACCTCATAAAATGATTCGTGGAATCGTGGAGGGGCGATGGATTCATGTAACTTTTTTCCCAAAATTTCTTGTTTTTTATACCCAAAAATTTTTTCAGCAGCAGGATTCCAATATGTAACCATACCTTTTGGATCCATCATAATAATTGCATCAGCTGCAGCCGTTGTAATCAATCGAAATTTTTTTACGTTTTCTTTGAGTTTTTCTTCGATTTGTACCCGTTGAGAAATATCCCTTATTGAAGAAAGCAACAGTTTTTCTCCACTTAATTCAATGATTTTTAGTGTAACTTCAATCCAAAAAAAACTACCGTTTTTCTGTCTAGCTTGCCATTTGAACGTTTGGGGTCCGTGTTTCAATGTTTTTTTAGCATAAATATCCGCAGTTTCCTGAGTATAATGATGAATACCAGAACTTAAATCACCAATAGATAAAGATACAGCCTCTTCTTTGGAATATCCAAAAAGTTCAGTCATTTTTTTGTTAACATCAAGAATTTTATTGGTGTCAATGTCATGAATTAACAATGCATCACACGAGTCATTGAATAAAAATTCATAATCTTGATTTGCTTGCTTTTCCAAAGTCACATCGTGGAATAATCCAATTGTTGAAACAAGGCCTTGTTTATTTTTAGTGACATTTATATTTCCTTTGACAAAAACAGGGGTTCCATTTTTTTTTAAAAAAACAGTTTCAACTGAAACAAAATCTTTCCCCTTCAGTAATTTTGAGAAAACATTTTGACAGAATTTATGATGATCTTTTCTAATGATCTTCCAAACGGAAAGAGAAGAAATCTCTTCATCAGTATAGCCTAAAACATCCTTCCATTTCCTATTCACATAAAGAAATCTACCTTCGGAAGTAACACTTTGAATTAACACATTTGCATTATCCAATAATTGTTTGTATGGAATTGAGATGTCCGCCATTTCATTAGTAGTATTAAAAGAATCATCAGAGGGATTAGCCCATTTTTCTTCTGAGAGCTCTAAAGTTGATGATTCTAGTTGATTAGTGTTTTCCTCATATCGTAATTGTTTTACAATTTCAGGTTCATCACTCATAAAAAATTCACTCTCTTAAAAGTTAAGGAAAAGTCTATCAGATAACCATAAATCCTATGATTCTTTACACCCATCCACATCTTCCCAGAATAAGAAAAAACATACAATTAACCATATAAATAAATTTGTAAATTATTAATATTCCATCTGGAAAAAATAAGAGAAAATAAAACAAAGATACTAATTTAAAGATAAAACCTATATCGGTGAAGGATATGAAAATTAATGGTGAAGACAAAAAAGCTCTCTGGTTTAAGGATAATACCTTATATTTAATTGATCAACGAAAACTTCCTTATTCAATTGAAATTGTAAAAGCAAAAACCGTTGAAGAAATTGCTACTATTATTAAAACCATGGTAGTTCGTGGCGCACCAGCAATTGGTGCTACTGCTGTATATGGGATGGTTATCGGACAGAAAAAGCCAGAAGAAACCGCGGAAATCCTAAAAAAAACCCGCCCAACAGCATATGATCTTTTTTATGCAATTGATTACATGTTTGATCAAATCAAACAGAACAATGATCCATTACAATCTGCCGAACAGTATGTATCTTCAATGATAGATCAATGTAAATCCATTGGAATTTTCGGAAACAAGTTGATAAAAAACAACATGAATATTCTTACTCATTGCAATGCTGGTGCACTTGCAACAGTTGATTGGGGAACGGCTCTTGCTCCATTCCGTATTGCTCATCAAGAAGGAAAAAACATTTTTGTGTATGCTGATGAAACTCGTCCTCGCCTTCAAGGATTACTTACTTCTTGGGAGCTCAGTCAAGAAGGTATACCTCATGCAGTTATTGCTGATAATGCTGCAGGATACTATATGAAAAATGGCGATATTGATATGGTAATTACAGGAGCAGACCGTGTTGCAAAAAATGGTGATGCCGCTAATAAAATTGGAACGTATGAAAAAGCAGTACTTGCCAAAGAAAACAATATTCCATTCTACATCGCTGCTCCAACTAGTACGTTTGATACTACCATTGATTCTGGAGAAGACATCATCATTGAACAACGAGACTCATCGGAATTGATAAAAGCAAATAATCATCAAATCATGCCATCTGAAACCCCTGTAAAAAACCCAGCCTTTGACGTGACATCTCATGAATACATTACTGGTTTTATTACTGAAAAAGGAATAAAAAAAGTGTGAAAAAAATTAGTTATTCTTTTTGTTTTCCATTTTCTTTTTATCATTTTCCTTAGAAGCACAATCTGGATCGATGCAAAACTCCCATGGTTTCTTCCCGCCAGTCTTTAATTGAATGATTGGAGTTTTACAAGTTTCACAAACCTTATCTGTTTTGATAATCGTTCCACGCTGTGGTAAGGGATACGTGTTCTTACACTTTGGATAACCGGTACAACCAACAAATCGTTTTCCTCTTCTTGACATTCGTATAACAAGATCCTTTCCACAGACTGGACACGTTCCAAGGGTATTCTGTTTTAATGAGGCTTCTTTGATGTTCTTCTTAATCTTTTGTTTATCTTTTTCCAGTTCCTGCATCACTTTTGAAAGCATTTTACGGGATTCTTCAATGGTTTCATCTAATGTTTTGTTACCTTCAGCGATAAGATCCATATCTTTTTCAAGTTCAGCGGTCATCTTTGGTTTCACGACATCACAATCACTCATCGAATCAATAACTGCTATAGCAATTGGAGTTGGTGCAAACGGGGAAAACGTGATATATTTTCGTTGAAATAATTTATTGATGATGTCATGTCTCGTGGATTTGGTTCCTAAAGAAAGTTCCTCCATTTTTCCAATAAGTGTCCCTTGTGAATACCGGTTTGGTGGTTTGGTTTCATCTTCTTTTAAAAGCATCTTAGAAACAAGTATTTTATCGTCTTTCTCCAGTGAAGGAAGCGGTTTTTCTTTACTTTTAATATAGGTATAAATCTTTCTCCATCGAGGTTCAATTAACCGGTATCCTTTTGCTTTAAATAGTTCATTTTTAATATCAAACGTAGCATGAATAGTTTCAGAAAGTGCATCTTCTGATAATGTTGCTAGAAATCGTTTAACAATCAGTTCATACACTTTTTTACTACGTCCACTCAATGGTTTCTTTGGAAGATCAACAGGATGAATAGGGGGATGATCCGTTGTTTTCTTCTTCCCACGAGTTGGCTGACTACGTCGATGTTGTAAAACTTCATCAACATCGGCACTAAATTCAGAGTTTTTGAACGTATTAAGAATTTCATCAATATCAAGAGATTTTGGATACACGGTATTATCTGTTCTTGGGTAAGAAATCAACCCGTTCATGTATAGTTCTTCAGCGGTTTTCATGGCTTGAGATGCTGAAACACGAACATAGGATGCTGCCTGAATAAAAGATGTTGTATTAAACGGAGATGGAGGTGTTTCCTTCCGTTTACTTTTTTTCACTGACGTTACTGTTGCTTCTTCTGCATCCTTAACCTTTTCAAAAATACTAGTGACTTCTTTTTCATCCCAAAAACGACCATTCTTGTGATCTGCTTCAAAACTTTTCTCTTTTTTTAACTGTGCAATAATCTTCCAATACGATTTAGGTTTAAACGCCTGAATCTCTTTTTCTTTTTCAACAAGAAGTGCAAGTGTTGGAGATTGCACCCGCCCAATAGATAAAAATTCTTTCCCCGTTTTATTAGAAGTTAATGAAATGAAACGAGTAAGCACTGCTCCCCAAATAAGATCAATGACCTGTCGAGATTCTCCAGCTGCAGACAAATTATAATCAACTTCAGTTAATTTAGCAAATGCATCTTTTATTTCAGAAGGAGTAATAGCACTAAAATGAGCTCTTTTAATGTTTGAAACAGTATTATTATATTTTTTTACCAAATCAATTGCTTCAACACCAATAAGTTCTCCTTCACGATCAAAATCTGTTGCCACAACAACAGAAACATTATCATTTAACAATTTTTTAAGGGCTGATGCAATACCTTTTTGTGTAACTTTTTTTTCAGGATCAATAGAGATAAGATTTCTGGGAGCAATCCGCCACCATATTTTAAATTTTGAAGGAAAATCTAAATTAATGATATGACCACGTAAACCAACAACCTTATAATCTTCATCTTGGGAGGAAAATTCATAGACTGGTACAGATCCAATCTTCTTTTGTTTTGATTTTCCACCAGAAAGAATTGATGCGATACGTTTTGCTGCAATGTTTTTTTCACAAATAATTAAATTCATCATCATCCAAACTGTTTTGTTTTTTGTCCTGGAAACTGGAGTCTCCTATATAATTGGTTTGTTCCAAAAAGCATTTTTTTCGTCGAAACTATTAATTAATTTATATCTATACCGTGACGAGGACAATTATGAAAATACAAATAATATTAGGTTCAACCTCAGATATGCCCGTAGCAGAAAAAGCAAAAAAAATATTAAACGAGTTCACCGTGGATTACGATATTAAAGTTGCTTCAGCTCATAGAACACCAGATGTCGTTGAAGATATCATCAAAAACAATGACGCAGAAGTATTCATAGGTGTAGCCGGACTTGCAGCAGCACTTCCCGGATCAATGGCCGCTCATACCATCAAACCAGTCATTGGAGTTCCGGTCAGTGGAAAAGTAAACTTTGATTCCATTTTATCAATCATTCAAATGCCACCTGGGATTCCAACAGCAGCAGTCGGTTTAGATCGAGGAGATAATGCAGCACTTCTAGCTCTTGAAATCCTTGGATTACAAGATAAAAAGATCGCTGAAGAACTAAAGAACTATCGTCAAAAGATGAGAGAAAAAGTTCTCAATTCAAATTGAAGACCTATGTTCAAACCAAGCACATTTATCAAAGAAGCAACCGAACAAATTCAACAAACCGTGAAAGGAAAAGCATTAATCGCCTTTTCTGGAGGAGTAGACAGCACAGTTTGTGCCGCATTAGTGAATAAAGCCATTGGTGATCGATTAATCGCAGTGCATGTTGACACTGGTTATATGCGAAAAAATGAATCTGAACAAACAAAAAAACTCATGGAAGAAATGAATCTTAATTATCGGTTCATCGATGCAAGTAACGACTATTATGCTTCATTAAAAAATATAACTGATCCAGAAAAAAAACGAAAGATTATCGGTGAAAAATTCATTGAATTGTTCGACGAGGTTGCTAATGAAGAAAACATTCAATACCTTGTTCAAGGAACTATTGCACCAGACTGGATTGAATCAGGTGGCGAACTTAGAGATACCATTAAATCCCATCATAATGTAGGAGGTCTTCCTGAAAAAATGAATTTAAAACTTGTGGAACCACTCCGGGATTTATACAAAGACGAGGTCAGAGAACTTGCCCGAGAATTAACAGTGTCTGTTTCAGAAAAACAACCCTTCCCTGGTCCAGGACTTGCCATCCGGATTATGGGTGAAGCTACTCCGAAAAGAACAAAAATCGTTCGTGAAGCATGTGCTATTGTTGAAGAAGAAATTGAAAAAGCAGCAGCTGAAAATAAAATGACGCTTCCCTGGCAATATTTCGCAGTACTTCTGCCGGTTAAAACAGTTGGTGTGCATGGAGATAAAAGAGCATATGGGCATGTGATTGCGATTAGGGCTGTGGAAAGCATGGATGCTATGAGTTGTTCATTTAGCACCATTCCTCATGATGTAATAGATATTATTTCAAATCGAATTACAAACTCGTTGGGTAATGATATAAACCGGGTTGTGTATGATGTCACCAACAAACCACCTGGAACAATAGAGTGGGAATAAAAGAAATTCAGAATGAGGTTTGAGGGCAATATGGTTTCAATATATGTCATAGATAATGGTGGACAGTGGACTCATCGAGAATGGAGAATGCTAAAATATCTAGATGCAACCACAAAAATTGTTCCGAATACAACTTCTTGGAAAGAATTAGTTGAAGAAGGTGTTGACGGGGTAATTCTTTCTGGCGGCGCTCCACGGATCGGATTGGAATATAAACTTGGCAAATGTAATGAATACCTGAAACATGCTAATATTCCCATCCTTGGTATTTGTGCAGGGCATCAATTCATGGCTCGATTTTTTGGTGGCGATGCAAAACCATCTAAAATACCTGAGTTTGGAAAGATAACGCTTACGTTACTTGATGAAGAAAATCCGCTTTTTACAAAGGTTCCAAAGGAATCAATCGTTTGGGAATCACATAATGATGAAATAACTGTTCTACCAGATTCAATGAAGAATCTTGCAAAAAGTGATAATTGTGAATATCAAGCAATCATGCATAAAGAAAAACCATTTTTTGGCCTACAATTCCACCCTGAAGTAAACAATACTGAATACGGAGAACAAATTTTTACTAATTTCATAAACATCTGTAAAAAACACTAAAATCTATACTATCTTTTTTTCTTATTCCCATCGTTTAAACAGTTCATGTGGGATAGATAATTGATCTAATATTTTACCAACAATAAAATCAACCAAATCAGAAATAGTATCCGGTTTATGATAAAAACCAGGAGATGCAGGAAGTATTTTTCCTCCAGCTTGATGTACTTGTAACATATTTTGTAAACCTGCAAGATCAAATGGTGTTTCCCGTGGAACAACAAGTAATGGTTTATCCTCTTTAAGCATAACACTAGCAGCTCGAGTTATCAGTCGATCTGCATACCCATTGGCAATAGCAGCAAGGGTTTTCATACTGCAGGGAACGATAACCATTGCATCAATACCAAACGAACCACTAGCAGGTCCAGCAAACAAATCATCATTTTCATACATCTTGTCTGCCAACGTATACACCTGTTCAAGGCTTTCATCAGTTTCAAATGTTAAAATCTCTTTTGCAGTCTTTGATAAAATAAGATGAACAGAAACATCTATTTTCTTTAGTTCTTGCAGTAATCTTACACCGTAAATACTTCCAGATGCACCAGTTATTCCTACAAGAACTTGTTTCATACCATTCAATCTCAATATTTACTTATTTTAAACTATGAATCATCGCTCCAATTGTTTGTTTCACATCGGCTTCTTTTTCTAGAGCTGTTCCAGTTATTATAATATCTGCACCTGCCATCACTTTTTGTTTCACTGTTTTCACTGATCGAATCCCGCCACCAACACACAATGGAATACTAATATTCTGTTTAACAGCTGAAATCATTTCATCACTCACTGGTTCAGGAGCACCAGATCCAGCTTCTAAATAAAAAAAATCCATACCCAAGTACTCAGCAGAAAGAGCATATCCAACAGCGGTTTTAATATCATCTCTTTTCACTAAATCAACTTCTCCCATTTTACCTGCGGTCATCCCAGGTTCAACGATAAGATAACCCATGGAAATCGGTTCAATCCCCGTATGTTTCACAAACGGAGCCCCTTTTACATGTTCCCGAATAACATAACCAAGATTTCGAGAATTTAAAAGGCTCATAAAAAACAATGCGTCAGCATATTGACTCAAAAATTTTGCTGCTGAAGGAAACAAAATTACGGGTAAAGATGAGTTTTCTTTAATTGCTTTCACCGTATCATCAACTTGTTTTTGTGACAGAAGCGTAGAGCCTCCAACCATAATAGCAGCACTTCCTGCTTCATCCGCATGAGCAGCAAGTGTTCCTGCTTCAGCAGGAGGTTGTTTATCGGGATCAATAAGTGAAAAATGTAACGGACCTTCCTGAACTTGAGTTTTAATCTTTTCTGTAATTGTCATAATAGAAGACAATACAAACTAACTTTTTAATCTTTGTTTTATTGTTATCTAATCAACCGCTCAACTAAATCCATATTACCTGCTGCAATCACACTTGTTCGTTCATCTAAAGACAAAATCATATCTAAACTATCACCATGTAAATCAGTGACAAAACCCCCTGCTTCTCGAAGAAACAACGTGGAAGCAGCAATATCAGTTACTCGCATGTACTCTCGATCAACAATATATGCATCAAGAGCACCGGTTCCCACTAAGCACATCTCAAGGGATGCTGCACCAAGTGACCGAACTACTGAATTTTTTAGCATATCAAGGGTTTTACTTTCGCAACGCTTACCAAGTGTAACAGCAAATACAGGTTCCCGAGCAGCAACATCAGGCACAAGAATATGATTTTTATTACAATACGCCCCCATACCTGCCTCAGCAACATACATATCCCCTGTTGAAACATTTTTAACAATACCATATTCCACATCAGAAAGACTATGACGTCCAACAGCTAAAGATACTGAAAAAAACGGAACACCACGGGATGCATTACGCGTGCCATCAACAGGATCTAACACAAAAGTATATTCAGCATGATTATCAATAAAACCAGCTTCCTCACTAAGAAGATTAACCGTAACATCTGATTTTTTCAAGGTTTTAAGCGAAACTTCTTCAGCAAGTCTATCAATCATTTTTGTAGGCGTGCCATCCGCACCAATATCAATAGTTCGGCCCATTTTCACAAAATTAGCCTTTAGCTCACGTCGAATTTTTCGATCTATTTTTTTAACCATCTGCTGAGCTAATACCTTTACTGTTTCATCCATGCAATTCAAACAACTACTAGTGATTAAAAAATATTATTCATAAAACCAATATCAATCAGTGTTCATATGTGTTTTTTTTCAATTCATAAATACTAAAAAGAGTAACTACCAAGATACCAAGACATAATGAAATCATCGTGAATGATAACTTGTCTGGATGAGTAATTATTTGCATTCCTGGTTTTCGAAGAGCACCAATCATTAATCCAGTGATAAATGCAATTGTAGCAGATTTGTATTTTGAAAACAAAAACGATAACACTCTTGAGAAACCAAGCAGTCCAATAATGCCACCAAAGCCGTAAGCAAATACAAAAAGAATCATACCAAATTCAAAGTGAGTGAGTTCTCTGAGAATAGATAAAAGAAATTCATATTGTCCAAGAACCAGTAAAATAAATGCTCCAGAAAGCCCGGGTAAAATCATCGCGCAAAAGGAAATGATTCCTGAAGCAAAAATCATAAGTGGAGTATGGGAAAGTTGAATGCTTTCTAAACCAACGATCAAAAAGCCAACAAGAAATCCAATACCTATAAAGACAGAGGATTGAATTTTAAACAGTGATTTATGTGTATAATATACATAAAAAGCCGAAGCAAAAATTAAACCGAAAAAAAAGGCAAAGGTTTGAGTTGGAACAGTTTCCAGTAAAAAACCAATAACATTAGCTAAAGTTAAAAACGCTAGTAAAATCCCTAGGACTAGGGGAATCAGAAATAAAAAATCTATTGAGAAAAATGATTCTTTTGCCTTTTTAAAATTAGTTTTGTCTTTGAATCCTAAAATAAAATAATACAAAAAATGAAGATTTATCGATTCTAATGCAAAAACAAATCGTTCATAAATACCAGTAATCAATGCAATGGTTCCTCCTGAAACACCAGGAATAATGTCAGCTGATCCCATCGCTATTCCCTTTATGAAGATGATAAATAAATCAGCAATTTTTTTTGATTTCATCATGTTCATCCGTAGCAGTTAATCTCAGTTAAAAATTCCGACTTTTTAAAGAATTCAAAATAATTATGATTTATTCAATGGTACCATTCGTCCATTCCCTGCTGAAACCTGTTGTTCATAATCTTCAATTACAGGTTTTCCTCGAATGAAAACTGTTTTAGGAAACACTGCCGGGAATCCTTCAAATGGTGTCCAATCTGCTTTAGAATGAAGGTAATCACTATTTATTTTTTGTACATTTTTTCGGTCAACTACTATGATATCTGCATCATAACTTGAACTGATAAATCCTTTTGAAAGATGTAGTAACTGTGAAGGATGTTCTGATAATAATGAGATAATTTGTGAGTAGGAAAGTTGTTGTTTTACTACTTGAGCTAGATAAAGAGGATACATTGTTTCAACGCCAGGAATGCCACATGGTGCATCAGAAAATGATTTGTCTTTTTCTTTAATTGTATGCGGTGCATGATCTGATTCAAGTGTGAAGACATTGCCATGTTTTATCGTTTCAAATAAATGCTGTTGATCTTGTTTTGGTCGAAGTGGAGGATTTACTTTCAACCAAGAAGAGGGTATTTTATTATGTTCAAGATGTAATAAACTATGATGTGGTGTGATTCCATATGTAATAAAAGAAGGTGTATCTTTTAATTGATTTATGCCTGCAGCAGATGATACATGACAAATATGTACAGGTGTTTGAACATTTTTTGCTGCAGATATAACATGATTGATAGCTCTTGTTTCACATTGTGGAGGACGACCTATGTGATGATCAAAAACGCTTTTTTCAATTCGTTTATGTTTTTGTAAACAAGTATTCTCTTCTGCATGGACCAAAACAGGTTTATGTAATGGTTTCACTTTTGATAGAACGGGTTGAATGAATTCAGAAGAAAGAGTTAATGAGTTCGTTGTTTCTCCAAGAAACAATTTAAAACCGTGACAATGTTTACCAAGTTCATGTACAAAAGTTTCATTTGATACTATTTTTTTTGTTATTCCTGCATATAATCCATAATCAACAATACTTTTTCGACTAGCTAGTTTCTGTTTATCAATAAGGGTTTCAGGTGTAAGACTAGCCGGCTTAGTGTTTGGCATATCAAAAACACAGGATATTCCACCAAAAGCAGCTGCGACTGATCCTGTATGAAATGTTTCCTTTTGAGTCATTCCTGGATCTCTAAAGTGAACGTGAACATCTATTCCTGCAGGTAATAAGAGTTCTTTAGTGAACTTGTAATGGTTATCTCCAGTTAATATTTTTTTAATGGCAGTGATCTTACCATTATCTATACCAATGCAACAATGTTGAAATGAATGATTGACAAATGCGTTTCCTTCTAGAACCAGTTCATGATTCATCAAATGTTTTCTCCTGAACAGAACCAAATGGTTTTTCCTCAGAAAATATTTGCCCGGTGAATTTTTTAATAACTGTATTTTCATAAGTCCATGCATCGGTTGAAAGTCCTGCTTTTAGGCAAGTATGTTCAACAAATGTTTTCTTATCCCAGTTTTGTTCAACTGGAACCTGGGGTAGAAGTAATCCTTTAAAATATCCTTGTTCAATGATTAATCCATCTCGTCCGATTTTGATTTCTTCAAGAATGCGTTCTGATCTTTTTGCATTAATGATCTCTGGTTTTGTTAGAACCGTGATCTCTACGATAACCTCATCTAGTTCATTAGGTTTTAATACAGGAAATCTAGGATCATGAGTCACAGATTGTGCAGATTCAACAAGTGCTTTCTTCAACGGCATAATCGGTTCAGGAATGCCAATACATCCTCTTAATTGATGAGAAGGATATGTATGAAGTGTAGTAAATACTCCATATTTTTCATCAAAAATAGATGGTAACTCTTCTTTTGGACTTTTTTTATTGTTTACTGTTTCACTAAGAATCAGCCGAGCAAATGCTATTGCCTTTTCACCTTGTTTAATTGAAAGCATAAAAAATGATAAGAAAAAAGAGGTTAAAAAAGATAATGAAGAAAAAAAAGAAAAAGAAGAATTAACTTTATTCTTCTTCACGAGCCAACGTTATATCATAACTGATTGGATCTTGACCAACAGATATCGTCAGCGTTCCTGAGAACGTGTATTGAACCATAGTTCCACTTTCATTAACTCGTTCTGCGACATCTACCATATAACTACCGGGCATAAGTTCAACAGAATACATGCCATCTGCATCTGATACGGTCTTTGATTCATTCGCAGTATTATTTTCAACCGTGGTATCTGCAGCAAAGGTAATGTTAATGTTAGAGACTGGTTGACTTGTATCCTCACGAATTGTTTCACCTGTAACTTCGATTTTTGCATATTGAATTGAAACATTCTTTGTAACTGTTTTATTTTCTTCGATAGTAACAGAGGTAACAGTTTCATAATCTGGTAACTTAGTAACATTTAATTCATAAGCTCCAGGTAAAAACGATGAGGTTTCATAGTTACCATCCACATCAGTAGTTATTGTTTCAACAACCTTGTTGGTACCCGTACTTGCATATATTACCTCAATTGATGCATCAGAGATTTCTTCACCAGCATCATATGCTTCATTTCCATTATCGTCGAAATACACCGTTCCTTCTGCTTTTCCTTCTTGAGGTCGGCTCACATTATGCCAGTTTTCATCAACCTTAACAGGAATAATTGTGTTTTCTAATTGGAATCCATCCTTATCAAGAACAATAATTTGATAATAGCCCGGAAGGAGAGATGAAACATTAAAACGACCATTTTCATCCGTGGTTAATTCATTAATATTATTCCAATCATAAGCTGTTGGAGTTCCTTGATTTGGATCAAGGGCATCAATACCATATAATTGAACCGTAACACCTTCAAGAGGATCATCGCTAGATTCATTAAACGAGCCTTCTGAATCATCCATATTCTTATACACATAGCCTTCTAATGAAGCAGTTGGAATCTCAATATCGACTTGTCTTTGATACTCATCCGCAGATCGTGTTGCCTCTTCTTCAGTGATTGCAGGATACATACCATTCTCACCAAAAGTCACATTCATCATCACAAACGCATTTTGACCAAGTTCAGGATACCGTTGTATTTGTAACGTTACATCTCCTGCAGGAACTATGACCTCATAACTACCATTCACACTAGTATTAGTATCATGTGCAACAGGAATTTCAGTTCCATAATGCGTAATATTCTGTTGAACGATGACATCAAAATCCTTTGGTTCATCCAAAAATGAAATTGTTCCATTGATGCTTGCACCTTCGTAATATTTGGCAATTACCACAGCACTTTGACCTTGATTATACGCATATTCTGGATATGGTGAGATATATTGAGCATAAAAATGCTTCATATCCTGGCAAGGCATCTGATATTGCGGCATGGATTTCTGACCAGATTCATCTGTTTGAACAACACCAATATATGTTTTGTAAAACATAGTTTCAAAATATGGATCCTTGTAAATCGTTTTCGTATCAACAATTGGATCCTGTTGATTCTGTAAATCACTTCTATTCATTACATCCTCAAAAGCAATCTCTTGTCCATTTTGAGTGACATACTTCACCTCAGTGAAATCATCTTCAGGACTATACTCGCCTTGACCTGCAACCAGAAGAAGACTTCTATCAGCAAGGAATCCAAAAATATTGAAGATCTGTCTATCGTATCCTTCAACACCATAATAACGAATACTATTACCAGTCAAATCTTGAATCTCTCTATATAGCATTGTTAACTCTTCATCAGTTATCTCATTTGTTAATAGATCCATGCCATCATGATACACTGCATTTTCCGGCCATTGTTGACCCACAGTATACTCCTCACTAAATTCACGACCATATTCCGGAGCGATTGGATCACCATATGATGGTGAACTTGTTGGTTCTTCAATCCATGAAACAAAATTATTTGCATCTGTTTCATCTAAGTACTCTTTTAACGTATTTTCAATTGTATTGCTAATCGGACCGTTACGTGCCTCTCCTTCAAGTAATCGAATGATCCAAACAGATACTGCTTGTTTTTCTGAAGTAGACGTATGAAAATTAGAAGCAGGAGGAATTCCATCCTGGAAGTTATCTGCTACAACAGGATGACCACCAACAGCAACACCGTAAAATCCATAATCCCACCATGATATAAATGCAGGTCTCTCTTTAGGATCTGAGATTTCAGTATCTTGAGTGGCAAACCATTGATATGCATCAACCCAATATTGTTCTTTTCCAAAACTTGATCCAAAAGCTCCGCTTGGTAAATCACCAAACACATCATCCTTTTCAGTAGCAGGAACAGCTGCATCAAGTGCTAAATATGCATTCGGAAGGATTAAAAGAAATGCAATGAACAAGATACCAAACACATGCAAAAAGGAAACTCCCTTTCGAATACCTTGTACTCCACCAACTCGTTTAATCCCTTTTATCATTGCAGTATAATCAATCTTATCAATAATCATCCAAATAAAAAATGAACTAAGAAGAATAATTGGAGGTATCAAATCGTTAATGAAACGACCAGCAACTCCAACAAACCATATCTGAATAATAAAAATGAGAAGCAAAAACAAATGATCACGGCGATGATTTTTCGTTACATAATGATATCCTACCATGAAAAAACCAATCCATGCAATCCAAAACAAGGTTGGACCAAAAGACATCACAGTACGACTAATATCATATGTTCCTGCCTCTGCAATGGTCATGGCTACTTTGTTACCATAAATACCTGCTCCAAATAAGATGCTGCGAATCTTATTTAATCCTCCAACAAAAGGAATATACTGTGTGATTACAGGTAAGAAATATAGAAAACCTATCCCTGCTGCACCAAGTCCAAAGATACTTGGAAGCGACAAAGTCCAAGGTATTTTTTTAGTATTGAATAAATAATATAGTGCACCAAATACAGTTACTCCAAGTGCCAAATAAAGATTAAGATCAGGTGAAAAACCACCCTTTGATGCTATCACCGGAAGAGAAACTAAATAACCCGTAAGTAATGTGATACTTGCAGTTCTAGGAACGGAAAAATCCTTTTTCCCAAGAAAAATATCAATGATTATTTGAACGATTGCATACAGTGCAATAATAGTAAACAAATATTCAGCTTCAACCCATAGCATAGTTAATGCCGCTAAAGGAAGACCTGCAAGTAAAGCATACATGCTTGATTTTTTCCAATCAATTGTTGTCACACCTTTAAGCAAAAAGAAGTATGAGGTAATAATCAAAAACATGTTAATTGAATCGTGATCAAATAATGCATAAGCTGAACCATGTCCAGATCCAAGATGAACTGGGATAAGAGCAAGGAATAATGCTGCGAGAAGCCCTACTTTTCTACTAAACAATGTTTTTCCAATAAAATAAATTGGAAATACGAGTAATGCCCCAAATAATGCAGGCAAGAATTGCATGGCTAAACCAACCGCATCAACTTCATCCATTACTGGAGTCATTAATTGTCCAAAGCCAATTGCAAGGATATTCATAAATGGTCCTCGGCCACCAGACCTACCGAGTGGATAATTTAGTAAAGGATCATTTTCGCCATAAAATGGATAGTTTCCTGCATTTTCCCCATACATCGTTTCTTCAACATGCCTCATGTTATAATAGGGGTCAGGACCAGATAAATAATATTTATCAAAACCGGTTCCATCTTCATTGAATGGTGCGCCACCTGCCACGTTGAAATAGGTGTTTAGCATAAGCACCATTAGGAAAATGGCAATGAGGGATCCGGCGACCCACCATTTTTTATTTATTCTGAATTTATTGTTTTTGGTAAATTTTTTGCCAATTTTTTTGTCTACTTGTTTCTCAACAGATTCGACTGGTATGCTTTTTCTCTGGGCACGTTTTCGCATGGTTTGCTCACCTAGGTTAATTACACTCGTAAAACTATAGTCTTATATATACCTTACCGAAAACCTTGATAACCGTCTAAGAAAGAATTTCTTCTAATGCTGAAGAAACTGAAACGGTGCTAAACTGGGTTTGAATAGTATCGGTGGCAATGATTTCTTCACAGCCAGCTTCCTGTAATTTTTTAATCGCGGATCCAGCAAATAATCCATGTGTACATGCGACATATATCTTCTTTACATCCTGACTGTGTAATTGTTTTATGGCTTCAGCCATGGTTCCCCCAGTAGATATGATATCATCAATGATGGCAACGGTTTTACCGCTCACTTCTAAATTTTTTGGAGTGATTGAAATGGTGCTTCCATCTAATCGGGTTTTTTCTAAATAATCAACATCACATTCTAAACAATTTGCAGCTTGTTTTGCTCGGTCTAAAGCACCATGATCTGGTGCAAGAACCAATTCGATTTGTTTTTCTTTTAAATATGTTGCAATAGGCTTGACCGCTGAAACGCTTTTTGCAGGAATTGTAAAAAAATCTAAAATGTGTTCTTTATGTGGATCAACTGTGATAATGTTATCTGCTAGTGTACTGATGAGTCGAGCTAATGCTGCAGCACTTATTGGTTCACCATTTTTGAATTGTTTATCTTGACGAGCATAACCAAAATAAGGAATGATTACGGTAATGTTTTTTGCTTTTGCTCGTTTTACTGCATCAAGAAGTAAAAAAAGTTCAATGATATTTTCATCAGGATAAGTAGTTTGGACAATGATGATCTCTTCAATTTTGATGTCTTCAAGAATGCGAATGTATAATTCTCCATCTGGAAATCGTTTCGTTTGCGTTTCAATAATTGGTAGTTTTAATGCTGTTGAAATCTTTTTAGAAAGTGGTTGTGATGCTGAACCAGCGATAAGTTTCATAGAAAAAATGAAAAAAGCAATTGTTTTTAGTGTTTTCGGACGAAAGTTTTTAGAATATAAGCATGATTAGATTATCTCTGGTTGGTCGAGGATGTTATGAGGAGGTCACAGTATCCAATAGGTCTAATGCTTCTGTTCGCTTCGCTTCTACTGATAATAACTGGGGGGATAGTAGCAGCAGAAAGTGATGCATCAGTGGAAAGTAGTATTGATATGAATGTTGTTGATGGTACAACGCTTTCTGTTGAGTTGACCGCAGATGTTTCTTACATTACTCTTCCAGCTAATGACATTCGTTATTCCAAGATGGATATTCAGCAAGCAAGTCCTGAGATGATTGGGGCAATAAAATATGCATTGAAAAGTGATATTGTTTCACAACTTAAATCCTCTTTCCCAGGTTGTTTGGTTTCTTCAGTGTATGAGTTACCACGGTTTGAATCTGGGGTTTTTTTAGATAAGTATAATGTAAGTTTGCAATCAGCTTTTTTTTCCATGAATGAATCTGTTTCATCATCTGATCTAATAAATGGCTTACTTGATTCAGGGGTTTTTGTTAATTATTCGTTTCCGTGGAATGCTATGAATGGATGGAATAATACGTTCACTCTCATTCTTTCTAACGAATTAGGATATAAACGGACGGATGGAAGCGTTGATAATAAAGAGATCAGTTGGGCTGTGTTTAATGGCATGGGATCTAACGGAGAACGTATGGGCTCTATTACATTAAAGGATATGAACCCATCTACAAATCCCTCTAAAAATGAAAGCGTTTCTCTTCTGTTTTCTCTTGATTGTAGAAAACCTGAACGACCAGATATGACGGTTTTATTAAAGGCATATAGACTTGAAATGAATGAGTATTCTTGTTTACCGTCTGTTTTATCGTTACCGCAGTCTCTTCCCGCTGATGCTATTCGATTGTGTGCACAAAATAATTTGACTAACTATGAACAGATTAAAACCACATCTTTCGATGAATATGTGTTATATTCATTGGATTCATTAAAGCAATCTTCATTTAATCAATCATTTAATCATTCTTTTTCTTTTGATGCGTCAACAACGGTGAATTGCTCTCCGGCATTTAGCGTAACAGAAATGAACGAACAACCTCCAGTTACTGGTTTGGTTACGGATTCTTTAGTTAAGGTAAGTTTACATAATGTTTCTGCAAGAGCATTTTTTGGTTTGATTAATGCCGGTGGTGAATCTGAAGTTTCCTCTGAATCAGTCAATTTCGCGGATGTATTTGACAATAGTTTTTATCCTGCATCTTCAACATTGTATCTTCCAACTCATGTATTGTTTAATGAGCAAAAAGAAGTTTTCTGGAATCATTCAACTAGTTTTTCGGGTGTTTTTACTTCAGAAGAATCTTCAGAGTATTCAAGTCAGCAGGTGAACAGTAATTATGAGATTGATGTGAAAAGCACTGATTTGAATTTGTTAAGTTTTTTTACTGGAAAAACCGAGGTGAACTTAGGCATTGGTTTTGAAAAAACTCGTGAAATACAAGTATTATCAAGATCGTCTGATTTGTCAATACCCAAAGATATTGATTTGCCATTTGTGAATGCAGATGCATTTCGTCTTTGTGTTGAAGAAAACGTTTTTGCGGATAGGGAAATCAATGATTTTATGAATAATCATGAAACGCTTCTTGAGAATACATCAAGGCGCTTGTTTCCTTCTATTAAAGGTTCAGCAGTAAATGATCAAGATGTTTTTCAAGAATCATTGGACTGGGAGGGCAATATTTCATCAATGAATGCTGCAGATCCAGTTGTTCTCAGGCAATGCATGGAAAGCACTGCTCCTCTCTCATGTCAGTTTTCGTTATTTCCACCAGCGTTTTCGTTTTCAACTCAAAATTTAACGTTTGTTGGAATTGCCGAGGAAACAGTAGTATATAATATGACGTTTCCTAAAGGTGTTTCAGTTTCTGTGCTTTCTTCATCTCAAGAAGTAAAAACAGTTACTGATCCAGAGGGAAGAGATCTGCTTTCAGTAAATTTGAATGCTTCTGAGGAGGGAAAAGTTGTTTCTGTTCTTTTATTGATGCAGCCTTCATTGCTTTACATTATTGGATTGTTCGTTCCTTGTATTATCAGTGTGATTATCACATTTATTTTATTCATTGTGGTTTACATTATTAGAAAGAAACGAAATACGTTCAGGCAAAATTATCCTCCTAAATCTTCCGGTGATGAATCTGAAGAATATGAAAATGAGGAATATTATGTTCCACCAAAACCTCCTTCTAAAAGATAATCTTTTATTTTTTTACATGAAGGAGTCCAGGGACGAGTTTTAGAAGAGATGGTGTGTGTTTTAACATAGGTTTAATCAATTTCGATGGGTAATCGATGTCACCATATTTGTTGATGGTGTATTTTAGTTTTGGATTGTTGAATTTATTGATGTAGGAGTCAAATTGAGCATCTGAGAATTTAGTATAAAGCCCATGTAGTTTCATTCCAATGCTTAGTTCTCGACCAATGGTTTTTTTCCATTGCGTGTGATATTTGGTAAGGATTTGTTTGGAATAGTTCTGGGTTTGTGTTGCGGATAGTAGTGTTTGACTTGCGAGTTGAGCACAGGTAAGCCCCGTGAATATGCCTCCGCCGGAGGTTGGTTTTACTTGTGCTGCTGCATCTCCTACGAGTAACACACCATCATCACTAGTTTGTTTTAACGGTCCTAATGGTATGAGGCCTGCCATCTGATCAGTAATATTAGATTGATCTAAGTATGGTTTAGCTGCTTTGTTTTTAAGGAATTGTTCAAAAAATGATTTAGGTGATTTTTCAAAGGGAACACATAATCCTGCCCGAGCTGTCGTTCCTTTTTTATTTGTTGGTATGATCCACGCGAAAAATCCTGGTGCAACATTATTTCCAACAAATATTTCAATAGTTGAGGGATCAAGTGAGGTATCAGTTATTGTTGCCCCGATTCCTTTTAAAAATTTTTGAGGTGATGGAAAACAAAAGACATCTCTAACAATTGATTGAGGTCCATCTGCTCCAACTATTGCTTTTGAGTGAATACTTCTTTTTTTGTTTGTACAGGTTTCGATGTGTGATTCAACTCGTTGGATTGATTGTACTTTTTCGCCAGTTATGATGATGGTTCCATTCTGTTCAGCTCGATCTGCTATGGTTTGATCAAATTGTTTTCTATCTATGCTATATGCATGTATCTTGTCTCCACCAATAGTAAGTATCTTATCTGTTGATGAATGAATCCGCGCTCTGCTGATACTGTTTTGAATGATGGTTTCTGATGGGATCTGGAATTGTTCGAAAACACGAGGCGTGATTAATCCAGCGCATTGTATCGGTGTGCCTATTGATTTGTGTTGTTCGATGACGGTAACTGGAATGTCTTTTTTTGAAAGGATATTTGCTAGATATAACCCGGATGGTCCTCCTCCTACGATTGTAATGTCTGTTTTTTCACACATAAAGCAGTGGGATATACCATATTGGATTTATAATTGAATCGATGGATTTTTTATGGTTTATTGTGGTTCTCATCTCTTTGCATGCGGGTAGATCCAACAGATGGATTCATATACTATGATTCTTTTTTTGAGGGTGATGTTTTTCATAGGGTTTCGATCAAAAAAACAACATAAAGAAATGACTAAATCAGAAGTTGATTCACTTGTTTGTAAATTTGTTTTTGATGGATTAGGGCATCTTCTTGGTGAAAGCATTAGCATCGAAGGAGATCTAGTGATTATCAAATCTGATGAATCTTTTCTTGGTGTCCCCTTAAAACATGTTGAATTTGATGGGAAAAAAGTCATAGTTAAAGGATTAGTTGATCAACAAAATGCAAAACGGTTAGGAGAACGATGGCGGAGGCGTGAAGAGAAAAAGGAGGGGTTTGTGTATGATAAATGAGGTTTTTGATTATAAGATGGTGATTGTTACTCGGAAAGATTTAACCCTTTCAAAAGGAAAACTTGCTGCTCAGGTTGCTCATGCTGCAGTGAGCTGTGCGCTTGAAACAAAAAAACAAAATAAGAAATGGTTTACTAAATGGATGCATGACGGAGCGAAAAAAGCAGTGGTAAAAACAGAGAGTGTTGATGATTTTATCGATCTAAAAAGAAAGGCTGATGATTTGAAACTTGCGACAGTTATTATCTCTGATGCAGGACATACTGAGATTCCAACAGGCACAAAAACGGTTCTTGGTGTTGGTCCAGGTCCAAATAATTTAATTGATCAAGTAACTGGAAGCCTTTCACTACTTTAAAAAAAAGAAGGAAAAAAGAGATTTTTTAGTGTCTCTTTTTTATGATGAATACAAGTGCTGCAAATGCAGTTATCAATGCAAATATTCCAAAACCGGGCGTTCCAGTATCTGTCCCTGTGGTCGACTCAGTATTATCCGTGTCTTCATCAGTATTAAGATCTGTGGAATCAGTTGTATCTGTATCATCTGTGTTATCCGTTCCTTCTGAGTCAGTATCTTCGTTTGGATCTGTGTCATCAACTGGTTCGTCATCATCGGTGGAACCTTCATAGTACGGAGCAAACATATTTGGTGCATAATCATGATATTGCTCAGTTGCATCAACGGATTCAGAAGCAAATCCATACAACTCAAAACTATCTTCAGGATAATCAATCTCAAAAATCGCAGTAAATGTATCACCAGATACTGGATCGTTAAGTGATCCCACTGCCCCCATATATTTATCGGTACCCATATATACACCACTTCCTGCTGAATATGACGCATAATATTGACCTGACGGATTTTCAAGATAAATCATGTATGTATGATATACATCATTTACTATTTGTCCTGCGACCGTTAATGTAGCAGTCACTGTTGAATCTGATATTTCATAAGTAACACTTGTCACATCAACGTTGTCTCTTGCTCCCGAATATTGATTATATGTCATACCCGCGGTTCCAATTTCATAAACCCAAACATCGCCTGTATCATCGGTTGCCGTTTCTGCAGAAATTGATACACTTGAAAGGATTAGTGCTAATAATCCTACAATAATCATTCCATTTTTCAATATATTCTTCATACGTTAACCTCTCGGCCGGAGAACAGATAAATCTATATAAATTTGTTGAAATTTTATAGCAATGCAAAAAACGAGTAAAAAAATAAACTACCTTTACGTCTGTATTTTGCATTTTTCAGTCAAAATTCGTTGAAAAAACCAAAATATTTTTATTCGTTTTATGATATTATCTTGTAATTCTTATCGGAGGTTGGATGAGATGAGTGATGTGGAAAAAAGTATTGGAAATAACGCTGGTCGTATTTGGGACGTTTTACAAGAAGAAGGGCCTCAAGTTCGATCAAAAATAATTGAAAAAACGCAGATGCCTGAGGAAGATTTTTTTGGAGCTATTGGTTGGCTTGCTCGAGAAAACAAGATTCGAAAGGACAAAAGAACGTTTAAAGCCGGAGAAACAAATTTAACTGAAAAAATCGGAGCGGATGCTGGAAAGGTTTGGGAAGTTTTACATAAACGAAATGATTTAGATATCTCGGGTATTGCCCGTCTTTCAAAAGTAAAAAAACGAGATTGTTATTCCGCGATTGGTTGGCTTGCTAGAGAAGGAAAAGTAACTGCAAAAGTTGCCGTACGTAAAAAATAATTTTTTTCTTTTTTTTACGTCGGTTTTTTATTTATTTCAAAACAAAAACTTATATTCAGTTTTCAAGTTCACATTATTTATTTGTCTGTGATGAAATCTGAAATTAGGATTCTTGGGTTAGATGATGCGCCCTTCTCATTTGGTGATTCATCCACTGATGTTATTGGTGTGATCATGAGAGGGAATCACTACATTGAAGGTGTTTTACATGATATTATAACCATTGATGGAAGTGATGCGACTAATACTTGTGAACATATGATTGCAAAAACGAGACATGTAACGCAGTTAAAAGCGATTTTTTTTGATGGCGCAACGATGGGCGGATTTAATATTGTTGATAGTGAACAAATCTGGAAAAAAACAAAGGTTCCAGTGATTACAGTTACTAGGAAAAAACCTGATTTCGAAAAAATTGAATTAGCGTTAAAAAAACATTTTTCTGATTGGGAAAATCGGCTTAATCTTTTGGAAAAAGGAAGGCTTCAAAAGATACAAACATCTCATAATCCTCTTTATATTAAATGCTTGGGAATTAGCTTAGCAGAAGCAAAAGAAATAATAACGCTTGCGACCATACGCGGGGTTATACCTGAACCACTTCGCGTTGCTCATATCATCGCATCAGGTATTTCAAGAGGTGAGTCATATGGGAAAGCCTAAAGCTGTTGTTAATGTATGCGATTGCCTTTCTTGCGGCGGTTGTGTCTCTGTATGTCCAGTTGATGCTATAATTATGAAGAATAAAGTTGCCTTTGTTCATTCTGAAAAATGTACATCGTGTGAACTTTGTGTAAACACTTGTCCTGTTGGTGCAATATCTATGGAGGATTAAAAAAATGATGAAATATGATGCAATCATCGTTGGTGCAGGGCCTGCTGGAAGTGTTACTGCTCGTTTTGCTGCTGAATCCGGAGCAAAAGTATTACTCATTGATAGACGGCCAGAAATTGGAATTCCTGTGCTTTGTGGCGAAGGAATTAGTCAACGGGTTGACAAATGGAACATGCTTGAAGGGTCAGATTGGATTGCAAACAAGATGGACGGAGCAAAGATCTATTCTCCTAATGATACCATGGTCACCCTTTCAAAAGAAATGGCAGGCAATGAAACTGGATATGTTGTGTATCGAGATCGGTTTGATAAGGAGCTTGCCCGGCAAGCAGGCAAAGCCGGCGCTGAATTATTATTAAAAACTGAAGCGACTGATTTAGTAAAAAAGAACAAGAAAATTGCTGGTGTAAAGGTTAACCAATTTGGTGAAGAATTTGAAATTGAATCTGATATGGTGGTTGCTTGTGATGGTGTTGAATCTAAAGTTGGTAAGTGGGCAGGAATTAATACTATGGTTAAACCATTGGATTTGGAAACATGTTTTCAGTATACACTTGAAAATGTGAACTGGCCTGAGGATTATGCTGAATTTTACCTTGGTAAGAAAAGAGCCCCTGGTGGATATGTGTGGGTGTTTCCAAAAGGAGATGGTGAATTTAATGTTGGTATTGGTGTGTTAGCGAGTTTAAGTTCTCCGGGGAAACCAAAAGCTTTGTTGGATCAGTTCATTGATAATCATCCTGGTTTAAAAAAGGGTAGTCCCGTCCGGATGTTAACGGGTGCTGTATCTGTTGCTAAACCAGTTGAAACGGTGAGGGATAATGTGTTACTTGTTGGTGATGCTGCTCGACATGCTGATCCAATTACTGGTGGAGGTCTTACTACGTCACTTGAAGGAGGTAAGATTGCGGGTGAATTGATCGGTGATGCGGTTGAACAACAGCAGTTTGATAAAGATTTTTTAAAATCTTATGAGAAACGATGGAAGCAAGCATTTGGACAGAAATTATTACGGAATTATGTAGTCAAAGAAATCATGCTTGATATGGAGGATAAAACCTTGAATATGCTTGCTGATTCATTGAAAGATTATAAGTTTGAAGAGTTTAGTACACTCAGTTTAGTTAAAGCCTTAGTGTTGAAGCATCCAACATTATTGATGAAATTAAAACCATTAATGAAACTATCAGAGAAAGCAAAGGAAGATAAGTGAAAAAATAGGGTTTGATTATGAAGTGGGGTGTGGTCTGTAGTGCTCATACGAAACGGTCCATTGCCTTAGCTAAAGATGTAATCTCGTTTCTATCTGAGCATGGTACGGTCTTTGCTGAGGAAACCATTGCAGAGAAATTATCAATTCAAGGATTTTCTTTTTCACAGATTAATGATGATTGTGATATCGTGGTGACCATTGGCGGTGATGGAACTATTATTAGAACACTGGCAGATGTTGATAAACCATTGTTTACCATTAATTCTGGTGGGATGGGTTTTTTATCTGAAGTGGAATCAAAGTTTGCTTTGCAAGGCTTAAAAAAAGTGATTGAAAAGGAGTATAATGTTGAGGGACGAGCGAAATTACAAGTTGATGTAGAAGGAATAGATAAAAAACTTCCAGATGTTGCTAATGAGATCACGCTTCAAACTGCTCGGATTGCAGAGATTATGTATTTTCACATTTTTGTTGAAAATGAATTGCTTGAAACAATGGGTGCTGATGGCGTGATTGTTGCTACACCAACTGGATCAACCAGTTATGCGTTAAGTGTTGGTGGTCCAATTATGGATCCAACGGTTGAAGCAATGATTATTGCACCACTTGCCCCATTCAGATTGGCAGCTCGTCCGTGGGTTGTTCCACTGAAGAAGAAGGTGCAGTTACAAGTACTTCCGAAAAGTAAGGAGGCTAAATTAGTGATTGATGGAAATTATGCGGTTGATGTGCAAACTGATCAAAAAATAACCATAAGTGAATCTAAGCGAAAAGCTCGTTTTATTCGATTTGGTGAGTCTTTTTATCAGATGGTTCGGTTGAAATTGGTGCGATAGATGATATGAACTGGTTTTCTAAAAAAAAGAAAAAATCTAATTCTTCTCCAAAAAAATGGTTGATTACCAAGCAATGTTTATCATTAATTAGTGAAAGTGCAAAATCAGTGTATCCTAATGAGTTTGCAGGATTGCTCCGTGTTGATGATGACCGAAAAGAAGTAATTACTGAAGTGGTGTTGATACCTGGAACGATTAGTGGTAATCAGCATGCATTGTATCGAATGCATATGAAACCTGTTGATTTTAGTATTGTGGGAACCGTGCATAGTCATCCTTCAGGATCATTTTATCCTTCTGAAGCAGATTTACAATTATTTCGAAAATACGGACGAGCCCATATTATTATGGCACGGCCCTACTCCGATCAATCATGGCAAGGTTATGATGGAAAAGGAAATGTGCTTGACATACGTATTATTTAAATAAATTCAATTGTATGTTGTTTACTGCGTTGAAATGGTGATGATGGGATGAACGGTGAAGCAATTGATGTTGTTATTTTTGCTCCATTAGCTCCAATCTTTGGGTTGATTCTTTTCTGGTTTATCCAGTTGATTTTTATCGAAATTCAAAAGAGTTTATTGAACGAGTTGAGAAGTTCTCATGATGCATTGATTCGGTTTACAAATTTCATTGGGATTTTTTTTCAAACCATTTGTCATGCACTAGGATACACGTTGACTCGGAGTGGGATTTCTCGATTTTATTTAAGTGTTGATTATGGGAAAGTAGATCCAAAAAAAAAGAAATCAGGAGTGTTTGAATGGTTAGTTAACATGTTCTTATTCGTTGGACCTTTTTTCCTTCCACCATTCTTGTTGCTAGCATATTTCTTTTTACTTTCAAGTGATGGTTTTCCGATTATGATGCAGTCTACATTCACTTTTGCAGAGAATTTCATTGCATTTGGAAGTAATTTATTTGCGTTTTCAAAAGACCTTGTGTTTTTCCTTGGTTCAATTGATTTGTTTCATCCTTTGCATTTAGGATTTTTCTTGTTATTTATTTTGCTCGGCCTTGGCATTCGTCCCAGTTATATTGGCAATCGTCCAATGGAAAAAGTTGATATGTTTTATGATTTAAAAAATATTAGATACAATATTTTGCATAAACCGTTGTACCTCCTCATTGGTTTGCTAAGTGCATACATCTTTTCTTATCTTAACGTGTTTTTTGGACAATCGTTGTACGTTTCAGTGTTTTCTTTTTTCGGGTGGGCATCGATTCTTGCTATTTTTGCTTTAGTATATGCTGAAGTTCTTTTATTTTGGATTTATGTACTTGATGATCTTCCGCTTGGTTTTCGAATCATAACGCTACTGATGCTTCCAATGAGTTATATTTTACTTCGGGTGTTGTTATATTTGTTATCTTGGCCATTTGCATCTCAAATTGGATTTTGGGGATCGGTTCTCATTACTACTGCCCTTACTATCGCCCTATTGTATCGCTTGACCAATAAGTTTAAAACGTTGTTATCGATGAATTCGATACGCGGAACGAGTGGTGGGAAAAAATAATGGAAGAAGATGAATTATTAAGTCAGGAAAACGTTAAGAAAGTCTTATCGCCTCATCCGTTATCATTCATGGGGCTACAGTCTCTTTGCATCTTTCTTATTGCTTGGGGATTAATCTTTGGGTGGCTGGTTAATTTTTCTGATTTCATAGAATTATTTAAAAATGCATTATTACAAATTGCTGTTTGGGGCTTGGTTCTTCTTGTTGTAGCAGTAATCGCATCTATTATCAAAGTTTTGTGGCGGATCTTTTTATTATATCTTTCAGTTGTTTTGGTTGCCTTAGGATTGATCTGGTGGTTGAACTTATTTGATGCTATTGGTTTGTTTCTGCCGGTATATACCGTTGTAGTTTCAATCATTGGTTTTCTTCTTGTTGAATTGTTCCGAAGATCACATAAATACATTATTTCAAATCAAAGAATTGTGTTTAAAGGTGGGGTGATTACTAAAGAACAGCGGACACTTCGATATGATAAAATATCTGATGTGAACACTAAACAAGGCATTCTTGGTCAAATCTTTAGTTTTGGAACCATCATTCCAATTAGTCAATCCGGTTTTGGATTAGGAAGCGATCAATCTTTTGCTGGTGGTGGCGTGCAAGGAAGTGGAAGTAAACGAATTGGATTGTTCGGTTTTTTTGGTGGGGGAAGAGAAGTTCAAACTCCAAGAACTCGGAGTTATTATGAACTTCATGGAGTATATCCTTTCAAAGAAATTCGAAAAATGGTTGAACAATTAGTTCAAGGTAGTGAAATCAGCCAATATCAGAAACAACAAGTTGAATATCAAGAGGAACAACGGGATTTCCAAGAAGAACAACGAGATTTACAAAAGGAAATGAAGGATCTTTTGAAAAAACAACAGGAACTTTCAAAGTCTAAAGAAGAATAAGGTCATGTTTCCTATTAAGTAATTGAGCAATCAAAAAGGTAAAAAAGGAGATTTTTAAGTAATACTACACTGTTCATAATCTATCAGGTTAATGGTTTGAAAGATGATTCCAAAAAAAGTGTTTTTAACAAAAGGTCATGGGACGCATCGTCATCGATTGCAATCATTTGAATTGGCGTTACGTGAGGCAGGTATTGCTGCGTGTAATATCGTTAATGTCTCAAGCATTGTTCCACCACATTGCACCCTGATTTCAAAAAAAGAAGGTGTTTCTTTTCTTCATCCAGGCGAAATCACATATTGTGTTCTTTCTGAAGTGCATACCAAAGAACCGGGGACCATTGGTGCTTCAGTTGGACTTGCTATTCCCGAGTCAAATGACGAATATGGCTATATTGCTGAATATCATGAACCAGAGAAATCTAAGGAACTTTTAAAGAACACGGTTGAGGAACTTGCAATATTGATGTTAGCTACTACAAAGGGATTGACCGCAAAAAAGGAAGGGGAACCTCCAGTATCTGATGAGGAGATTGTTCATCGGTTTAAAAATCAAATGAAAACTGAGAGTGTTGCTGATGTTGTGGACCACACTGATAAAAATCAATGGTCAACAGTTGTTGCAGTAGCTGTTTTTATAGAGTGATTTAATATAAAAATCAGGGTTGAAATGTTTGGTTTTGTTCCATGATTAAAACTTTGATAGTTGCAAAATACTTTATATAGTGAGTTGTTATCTTTATAAAATAATTCATATCAAGGTGAGATGCAGTATGATTGAGGAATTCGTAAAAAAATTCGAAGAACTACGTATCGAAGATGTCCCCTCTGTGGGAGGGAAAAATGCTTCTCTTGGTGAGATGATTCGTAATCTTCATGAAAAAGGTGTTTCTGTTCCAGGTGGATTTGCTGTTACCGCATATGCGTATAAATACACTATGGAAGAAGCAGGAATTGACAAAGAAATTGAACAAATCCTATCTGATCTGAACACAAGTGACGTGCGAAATCTTGCAGAACGAGGAGAGAAGATTAGAAAATTGATTGAGAACACGCCACTTCCAGATGAGGTTTCTGAGGAAATCAAAAAACATTATAAAATGATGGAAGAAGAATATGGAGAACATGTAGATGTTGCTGTTCGAAGTAGTGCAACTGCTGAAGATTTACCAGATGCAAGTTTTGCGGGCCAACAGGAAACCTATTTGAATGTACAAGGTGAAGAGGAATTACTTGAAAAAGTTCGAGAATGTTTTGCATCCTTATTTACCAATCGAGCCATCTCTTACCGGGAAGATAAGGGTTTTGATCATCTCAGCGTATATCTTTCTGTTGGCGTGCAAAAAATGGTACGTAGTGATCTTGCCTCTTCAGGTGTTATGTTTTCAATTGATACTGAAAGTGGATTCAAAGATGCAGTATATGTTACCGGCGCATATGGACTTGGTGAAAACGTGGTGCAGGGTGCAGTGAATCCGGATCAGTTTTATGTGTATAAACCAACATTGAAAAAAGGATTTAGACCAATTCTTGAAAAGAAGCTTGGTTCTAAAGAGCAACGTATGATTTATGGAGACAAAGGAACCATTCAAGAACAAGTTTCTGAAGAGGATAAAAACCAATTCGTGATCAATGATGATGAATTACTAACCTTAGCGAAATGGGCAATGATCATTGAGGACCATTATGGAAAACCAATGGATATCGAATGGGCAAAAGATGGAAAAACAGGTGATTTGTTCATTGTTCAAGCGCGTCCTGAAACGGTGCATTCTCAAAAGGATTTTGCGGTGCTTGAAACATATGTCTTAGACGAAGAGGGAGATCTTTTAGTTCAAGGTGAAGCGGTAGGAAGTAAGATTGGTCAAGGAAAGGTCAACATCATTGAATCTGCAGCTAATATTCATCAGTTTAAGGAAGGACAAGTTTTGGTTACTGATATGACCGATCCTGATTGGGAACCAATTATGAAAATAGCTGGTGCGATTGTTACTAACCGTGGTGGTCGAACGTGTCATGCGGCTATCATATCAAGAGAACTTGGTATTCCTTGTGTTATCGGAGCAGGAGATGCTTCAGAACGATTAGATAATGATTCAGAGGTAACTGTGGATTGTTCACAGGGAACAGGTAATATTTATGAGGGGAATCTCAAGTATCATGTGGAAACAGTTAAACTTGATACCATTCCGAAAACGAAGACCAAGATTATGATGAATGCTGCGATTCCTGAAAAAGCGTTTCAGCAAGCACAACTTCCTAATGATGGGGTTGGTCTTGCTCGTGAGGAATTCATTATTAATTCCCATATTGGAATTCATCCATTGGCATTGATGGAATATGAAAAGTTAAAGAAAATAACTGATGATAATCCAAAGATTGCAAAAGTTATTGAAACCATTGATAAGAAAAGTGCTGCATATGATGATAAGGTTACTTTTTTTGTTGAAACATTAGCACAAGGAATTGCTAAGATTGCTGCAGCGTTTTATCCAAATGATGTTATCGTTCGGATGAGTGATTTTAAAACCAATGAATATGCAAATCTGATCGGTGGTTTTTTGTATGAACCTAAGGAACATAATCCAATGATTGGTTGGCGTGGTGCATCTCGATATTATGATGAAAAATATAAACCTGCTTTTGGTTTGGAATGTAAAGCAATGAAAAAAGTTCGGGATGAAATGGGTCTAACAAACGTGAAACCAATGATTCCATTCTGTCGGACACCTGAAGAAGGGCGGAAGGTCATTGATGTGTTGAATGAATATGGGTTGAAACAAGGTGAGAACGGTCTTGAAGTGTATGTGATGTGTGAGATTCCATCTAATGTTATTTCTGCTGATCAGTTTGCAGATATTTTTGATGGATTCAGCATTGGATCAAATGATTTAACCCAATTAACGCTAGGGTTAGACCGGGATTCTGATTTAGTGGCTCATATTTTCGATGAACGTAATGATGCAGTGAAACGATTGATTTCCCAAGTCATTGAAACAGCGCATAATCATACACCTCGAAGAAAAGTCGGTATTTGTGGACAAGCTCCATCTGATTTTCCAGAGTTTGCAGAGTTTCTGGTTGAACAAGGAATCGATAGCATTTCATTGAATCCAGATACCGTAGCAAAAACAAGGATTAATGTTTCTGAAAAGGAACAAAACATTGCGGTAGCTACCGCATAATCCTTTATTTTTTCTATTTTTTTTTGTATAGAAACAGTTAACAAATCATCAGTGTTTTTACAATATGAAATACGTATGAAATATATTCCATTATTGCAAACGGATCACTTTAGAAATTCAAAGCAAATATCTGATTTATTCTCAGAATTAAACACGGATGGAAGAACAGTTTCTTCAGCATATATTCTTGATACTGCAGGCATTAAAAAGAATCGTCCTTCGCTTTCTTTGCATCAATACGCACATCGATGGTTTGATACGTTTGTTGATGCGGGTTGTCCTCATGTTGGAGATGTTGTTGATGTGTTACTTGCAGGTGCTGATATTGTTGTTTTAAGACCCGGTATTTGGCAAGAAATTGATTATCGAAGTATTCGTGATATCTCAGAAAGTAAGGTTTATACCTGGTTTGATCCCCTTCAAGAACAGCAAAGGAAGAAAGATACGACACCTCTTTTTTCTAATGCTGATGGTATCATATTTTATCTTGATCATCTATCTAGCCCCCTATCCTTTGGTATCCGCGATAAGATCAAATCTATGGTTTCATCTTTTTCAACAGAGAATATTGTGGTATTTGATCCAATGAAAAAACATGAAAAAGAATGGGGATTGTTTGGTTTAGAAACAGTAATTGTTGATAGTTCACAAATGGTTGGTTCTCTATGAGTACGATACATGATGAAGCAAAGCAAGTATTAGCATTTATTTTTAAGCGAAGTGGAAAAAAAACATTACCTGCATCGGATGTGTATCTTGCGATTTCTATGGAGTTACAATGGTGTTCTCCAAAGGAAGCAAAGGCCTTTGTGAAACGAGCCGTTTCTAATAAACTACTTATTGAACAAGACCATGGGGTTACACCTTCTTTTGAATTTGATGAAGTGAATATTCCTACCGGTTTTAAACCATCTAAAACAATTTTTACAGAACCGATGTCAACAGAGAACTCTTCTTCAGTTGAAGACGTGCCATCTCTTGTGATAAAACGATTGGAAGAAAATACAGAGCTGACTGCTGAAGAGATCAATGATGGTATTCAGCATATTGCTCATGAAAAAAGGATTTTGTTAGATGTTGCTGCGGTTTTTTTTGCTAAAAAACATGAATGTGCCATTAATGATTTAATTGATCCTTTGAAACAGGCGATATTTACAGCTGAAAAAAGAAAAGCATGATTGGAAGTAAAAGCACGCCCATTGCATGACTTCTCCTTACACCCCATTGGACGGTGAGAAGTCCTATAAATGTTGCTACAAATAAAATAAGTACTCCTAATAATCCAGTGAATAAAAAGACAAGAATTATGATAAGAAGGATGGTAGCAAGTACTACTTTTTGATATGGTATTTTATGGAAGAATCGTGCGAAGAGTTTTCCTACTGCTGCTGTTGAAAAAAAGGAAAGAGTACCACCAAGAAGTAATGCGATGAGTAAATAGATAAGATTGTTTGGCATCATGGCCATACTCCATTCTTTGATTACGATCAAATCCATTACTGCTAGTGTTGCGCCACTTCGTGATCTGAGGATGATAAAAAGGACAGCAACTACAAAGAATGCACATGCTGTGTTTACTGCTGAGAGAGTAACTATGGTTTGACGAGCGTTTGATTCTCCTCGTGCGTTCATCGCAAGAATTGTACCTGTTGCAGAGGTTATGCCAGGGATAATCGAAACGAGTAAACCTGCAAATGATCCTGTGATGATTGATAGGGTGCTATCTTTTTTTGTTTGTTTATCTAATTGTGGTTCCTTGATGATTTGTTTTGGAATGGAGGGTTTTGTTGCTAGTGAGGTGAGAAGTGTTGGCAGTCCGAATAAACCAGATAATGCGGGGAAAAGTACTGGTGAGTTTAATCCAATGGGCGATTCAACGGTCATTTCTAGGATGATGATTCCAAATATTCCTGAGAGAATGAAAACAAAAAGTGCAAATCCCATGCCTGTAAATGTTGGAAGGAGTTTTTTTGTTGAGTGTTCAGGTATTCGGGCTTTTTCTGTGCCGATCATAAGAATGGTGATGCAGAGGAGAACATAGAACATGATATCCTGTAGTGTCTCATATCCATGTATGGGGTTTCCAATGAGGTAGCGGATGGGGTAGAGGAGGAGAAGTGAAGTAAAGATTGCTCCAAGGCTTCCCATTGCTGAAAGATAAACTGCTTCATATCCATTTCCTTCTAGCAGTAAATTATGAGCTGGAAGAACGGATAGAGCTGTGTCTTCATCTGGTGCGCCGAGAAAAGTGGTGGGAATTGTGTCGTGAAAGGTATGTGATATTGAAACGGAAATGATGAAGACGGCAATGAGGATGAGGGCGAAGGTTGAGGTGATTCCTGCGTTTTCTAATGGTTTGAGAAGTGCAATGATTGCTGGTGAGATGGTGAGTAAAATAAGTGCTATATTGTTGACGTGCAAACCGGGAAGAAGACCAGTGAGAATTCCCGTTGCTACGCCGAGTATGCAAAAAGTGATAAGAAGAACGAATGGAATGATCATTTTTGTTAGCCCTCGGGATTTGATTGTTTTTGTTGGATTATGCTACAATCCGTGAGAATATATCGAAGGTGGGCAGCATCATAGGTGAGACTTGCTTGTATGAATACGTTGGTGCCAGGATCTGGAATTTTATTGTTTTCTGATAAGAATGGTATGGTGTAGTTTCCAGTATCATCTTTGAGATATACTATTGATTCGTAAATGTGGTCGATTTTTCCAGTGGTGTTTATGGGTATGTCAAGATATTGTTGAGGGTGTTCAGCTAAATCTTTGATTTGTGTTGTTTTGTTTTGCCAAGTGGAAAGAATAGTTGCTGTTTTTGGATTTGAGAGAACGAGTTCCCAGGTATCTTTGTATTCTTGAATGGTTCCGGTTCCTTGAAAAATATCTCCGGTGTGAACGGTGAGTGGTTTGTCTGAGAATACGAGGAGTTGTGTTGAATTGGATTGAATGGTGATGAGTTGACTTCCATAGCTTGTGGTGGTATGGTCTATTATGGTTCCTGTGAGGGTTACTTCTTTTCCTTCGTAATCTTCTAAGGAATCAAAAGTTGTGAGAATTATTGGTTGTTGAAATAATGATAGTCCATAAAGAAATATCACTCCAGCTATAGCGAGAAAAAGAGTAATGTATTTAAGAGGAATTTTTTGTAAAATTTTCTGTATCAAAGGAGTGTTTATTTTCATAGGATTAAATTATAGAATTGTTTTTATGTTTAAAATTCTTATTATCAATTAGTGATTTGATTGTTTTTTAACTTAAATATTGTAATATATTTTTCTTTTGTTTTAAATAATAATTATTTAAATTATTTTATTATATAAAATTAGGTTAGTTGTTTTTATTTTAAATGATGGAAAATATTTTTTGTACAATTTTAAACGATTGAATTGCTCAGATCATCATAAGTATTTGGACCATATTTTAGCATCGAAAAACCATCAGTTAATTATTTATAGTAGTGATAATATTTAACTCTTCAAATCTGAGAGTAAAATCATATGAAAACAATCAAAGTAACTCAGCATGAAAACCAGAGATTAAAACATTCAATCAATCAAAAAAAAATACAACTACAAAATCAAACGCATTCTTTTATCAGATAAAAAATTATAGAATAAAACAAACTTATTTACATGAATTATTGATACAGGATATGCTAAGAGGTTAACTCGAAAAGATTTAATGATTAATTGGTGAGGCTCCATGATTAAAAAAGAAGTAAGTTTGAAAGTATCAGAAGCATTTCAACAGGATGTTGGCTACGGAAGAGCTCGAATTGACCACCAAACCCGAATGGAACTTGATCTTTCCATTGGTGATGTCATAGAAATTGAAGGACAGAAACATACTGCATCAGTTGTATGGCGAGCACATCCTACCGATGAAGGAAAACGAATCATTCGAATTGATAATCTTACTCGAAAAAACACTGGAGTAGGGCTTGGAGATAACGTTACCATCAAAAAGGCAGACGTAAAACCAGCAAGAACGGTCACTCTTGCTCCATTGATCTCAAAAGGTCAACAAATTCAATTTGGAAGCGGTATTGAAATTTTAATAAAAAAAGGATTGTTAAAAAGACCATTAACAAAAGGAGATAACATTATAATCCCCGGAATTGCGCTTTTCGGAAGTGCTCTTCCCTTTGCAATCATTAACTCAAATCCATCAGGAATCGTATCCATCAATGAGGAAACAGTCATCAAAGTAAAAGAGGAAGCTGCTAAACAAATGGAACCAGAAGGGCCAAGAGTTAGCTATGAAGATATTGGTGGATTAAAAAATGAACTCGAACGAGTTAAAGAGATGATTCAACTTCCAATCAAACATCCAAAAATATTCAATCGTTTAGGAATCGATCCACCAAAAGGAGTGTTATTGCATGGACCCCCTGGAACCGGTAAAACACTCATTGCTAAAGCAGTAGCTAATGAATCCGGTGCAAATTTTTATACGATCAATGGTCCAGAAATCATGTCAAAATTTTATGGTCAAAGTGAAGAAAATCTTCGTAAAATATTTGATGAAGCTGAAAAAAATGCCCCATCCATTGTATTCATTGATGAAATCGATGCCATTGCTGGCAAGCGAAGTGAAACCCATGGTGAAGTAGAAAAACGAGTGGTTTCTCAATTACTTACCTTAATGGATGGATTAAAGGGGCGTGGAAAACTGATTGTGATCGGTGCAACCAATATTCCTGATTCACTTGATCCTGCATTACGAAGACCTGGGAGATTTGACAGAGAGATTCGTATTGATGCTCCTGATCGAGATGGACGAAAAGAAATTATTCAAATTCATACACGAGGAATGCCAAAAGCAGATAATGTAGATTTAGAAAGACTTGCCGAACGAACATATGGGTATGTTGGTGCTGATCTTGCCGCACTTGCCAGAGAGTCAGCAATGAATGCATTACGTCGGTATCTCCCTGAAATTGATCTTGATAAACCAATACCAGTTGAAGTTCTTGAGAAGATGGAAGTTACTATGGATGATTTCAAGAACGCTCAACGTGGGATTGAACCCTCAGCGATGCGCGAATTCTTTGTGGAAGTTCCTCGTGTTAGCTGGAAAGATGTCGGTGGTCTTAAAGATGTTAAACAACAACTAATGGAATCTGTGGAATGGCCTCTTTCCCAACCTGAGGTTTTCAAAAGATTAGGAATTAATGCTCCACGTGGTATCTTATTATATGGCCCGCCGGGTACAGGTAAAACGCTTCTTGCAAAAGCTGTTGCGAATGAATCTGATGCGAATTTTATTTCAATTAAAGGTCCTGAAGTGATGAGCAAGTGGGTTGGTGAAAGTGAAAAAGCTGTTCGTGAATTATTTAAAAAAGCAAAGCAAGTTGCTCCTTCGATTGTATTTTTGGATGAACTTGATGCTATTGCTCCACGTCGTGGTGCTTATTCTGGATCCCACGTTACTGAAAGCGTGGTAAATCAATTGTTGACTAGTGTTGATGGTTTGGAAAGTATGGAAGGGGTGATTATTATTGGTGCAACGAACAGGCCAGATATCATTGATTCAAGTTTACTTCGGCCTGGACGGTTTGACAGGTTAATAATGACACCGTCACCAGATGTTGCTGCTCGTAAGGAAATATTTAAGATTCATACAAAGAATATGCCGCTTGCTGCTGATGTATCATTGGAAGAGTTAGCAAATGATACGGATGGTTTTTCCGGTGCAGATATTGAAGCGTTATGCCGAGAATCTGCTATGATAGCGTTGAGAGATAATATTAAAGTGAAAAAAGTGAAGAAGGATCATTTCACAAAGGCAATGCAACATATTCGAGCGAGTTTAACAGATAATTTAATTGAGTATTATAAAAAGGTCTCTAAGGAACTTGGTAGTGGTATAGCCAAAAAGGATAAAAGAGACAAAGATATTCAATATATGTGATTTAATAAAAATAATAGAAATATGAGGTGGGATAATATCATGAAAATCACAGAAAATCAATTACGTGGTAAAACGGTTATGAGTGAAGAAGGATTATACCTTGGTATCTTACGAAATTCAACAGTTGATGAACGAACAGGTGAGTTAATAGATGTGCTTGTTGAACCATCTGATGATGTTGATCCAAGATTATATCATCTTGATAAGCAAGGTAACCTTGTCTTTCCATTCAATACCATTAAATCCGTAAAAGATGTTGTCATTATCGGCGGGTAAAAAAGGAAGAGGTTTTGTACTCTTTCCCTCCTATTTTTTCTTTTTGTTTTTTTAGAATGTGCTACGTTTTTTAATGTAATTGGTAATGCATCAAGATAATGTTTTTTTGAAAGTGATTTGTTCAGATACACTTGATAAACCCACCCCCTTGTTTCGTTTGGAAAAATATTGTTGTGAGTATAAATTTGAATAAAATACAATAAAACGTGAGTATACCTATTTACGTATTTGAATAGTTGTATTTGAACTTTTTCCAATATGAAAAATATATTATTATTGAATAATTATTTCTTTAATAATCATGATATAATTTATCATACAAATATCAGAATAACACCTTAAAATTTCTGCAGTGGAAATAAGGGCCTCTCTTTTCCTATTATATCAAGAACATTTTTAACTAATTCCCTAAAATCTTTTCAGTATTAAATAATATGAAAAATACGTAAGATTAAATACACTCTCTCTATTTACAAAAATGGGGTGAGTTTCTTTCCAGCAAAAACAGTAAATAGCGATATATTCGGTAGATTACTCAAATCAGATGGATTCTTCATCGATCGAGAAGCAATGAGACCATCATATATGCCAAACATACTTCCACATAGAGAAGAACAGATCAACGAACTTGCTACCATTCTTGTTCCTGCATTACGAGGTGAAACACCATCAAATGTTTTCATGTATGGAAAAACTGGAACTGGAAAAACAATAGTTACTAAATATGTCGGAGAGGAATTGCTTAAGAAAGGAGAAGAAGTAGGTAAACACGTTAATTTTGTATATATTAATTGTGAAGTTGTAGACACACAGTATCGCCTTCTTCAAAATATTGCAAATCATTTTATCAATGAATGGTCAGAACGTATTCCTTTTACCGGTTGGCCTACCGATGAGGTATTTGCCAAATTACAAAAAATGATCGATAAAACCGGTGGAGTAACTGTCATTATTCTAGATGAAATCGACAAATTAAAAGGAGATGAAGCACTCTATAACTTGTCTAGAGTAAACACTCAACTGTCAAAAGCAAAAGTATCAATCGTTGGCATATCAAACGATTTGAAATTCACTGAATTTTTAGATCCTCGTGTAAAATCTAGTTTAGGAGAAGAAAACCTGATTTTCCCTCCATATGATGCAAGTCAACTTCAAGATATTTTAAAACAACGAGTAAAAATCGCGTTAAAACCAGATTCAATCGACGATGATGTCATTCCATTATGTTCAGCACTTGCAGCTCAAGAACATGGTGATGCTCGTCGTGCTCTTGATTTACTTCGAATGGCAGCTGAACTTGCTGATCGACAAGGTTTAGTTAAAGTCACAAAAAAATTCGTTCGTATCGCTCAAAATAAGATTGAATTAGACCGGATTAATGAGGTTGTTAGAACGCTTCCCACACAATCAAAACTTATTCTATTGGCCATCCTTTTACAAGAGGAACATGATAAAAAATCAGGTTCACCTAGTACTATGACAACTGGCGAAGTCTATGAAATCTATAAGGATCTATGTAAGAAAACAAGAACGGATTCATTAACACAAAGACGTATCGCAGATCTCATTTCTGAACTTGACATGTTAGGTATCATTACTGCAAGAGTTATCTCAAAAGGTCGCTATGGACGAACCAGAGAAATTAAATTATCAAATCCTTCAGATGATCTTTTTGCTATTGTAAAAGAAGATCCGGTTTATGGGGAATTAAGTAATTACAAGGTTCGCTCACAAACAAGACTCTTATAAACATACTTTTTTGGATTTTTTTTATTAAGTGTATCGATATATTGTAATTAGTAAAAAAGAGTCGTTGTTTTTTCTAACAGGATGATGGGGAGGTAAAGAATGATAAAGCAAAGCTATTCTTCAGTCCACCATCCTGTTGGTAAGGAATCAGGATAGAGCATAAAACTGACTTGTAAAAAGTCGTTTTATTTCCCCCATTTTTTGTTAATTCATGGTATCAAGTTTAGGTACATAAAGGTTTATGATTTTTGCAAAAGTCCTGCTTGAAAATCAACTTCAAACTATTACATTGGTAAAAAGAAATAAAAAACGATACTGGGATGAATTGAACTAGTAGTTCATCCCACATAATGCGGTATTTCAGTATCTTCTTTTTCAGTATCTTTAGGTTCTGCTTTAATTACATCAATAGCAAGAACGGCGTGCAACGGTATAATCCGCATGATACTATCATTTTCATTAGTATGATTTAACTGTAATAAAAATCCCGCTTCATCAGATCCGATAGCGGTATATCCTTTAAAAATTCCAACACTTTCCATGGTGCTATTTCGACTGCTTAATGAATAGATTTTGTACTCTGATCCCTTTGTCAGCTCAAGTTCTGGTTTTTTCTTCATAATTATTACTCCTTGCTTTTCTTTTCTACAAGATGTTGAATATGTTCCACGGTTTTTCCATAATTTTCAATAGCAACTTTTACATGTGCTTCAACAAAATTCCATGCTTTTTTCAAATTACCATAGCGGAGACGATATGCTTTCTTATGTTGATTTGTTCGCTCATCAAGAATTTGGATTTCTTCAAGAAGATCTAGTCCTTTCAGTTTATTTAAATGACGATAAACCGTTGGTTTGGATGCGTTGAGTTTCATTGCTAATTCTTCAACAAACCATGCTTTTTCAGGATGTTTAATAAAATAATCAGTAAACAATGTGTATGGAATCTTTGGATCCGATCCTTTTGACAAATAACCAATTTGATAAAGAAAGGTTTTAGCAGCAATTTCAATATCCTCTTCTCCGATTAAAGGAGTGTTACTGACAATACGAAGTTCAAATACCATATTTTCCTTCCTTTAGTGCTTTAGATTCCTTCAGCGTATCCTTAATCATTCATTTAAATTTAAACTATTTGATTGTAAACAATTTTTTAATTGTTAGATAAGTGAAAGATATTTTTTGATTTCCCATGGGGTTACTTGCTTTCGGTAATCTTCCCATTGTTCTTTTTTCACATATAAATAATTTTCAAAAATATGAGAGCCCAGGGTTTCCTCAACCAAATCACTGTCTTGAAGGATAGCAAGAGCATGACCGAGGCTTTCTGGTAATCGATCAATGCCAAATTCATGTTTCTGCTCCCTTGTTAATCGATAAATGTTTTTCTCAATTGGTTTTTGTAAAGAAAGATGTTGGTTTATACCTGACAATCCAGCTGCAAGCATGACTGCGAATTGTAAATAAGGATTTCCTGAAAGATCAGGACTTCTCAGTTCACACCTGGCTCCTTGTTTTGTTCCAGCTGGAATACGAATCAATGCACTCCTGTTTCGATTAGCCCAGGAAATATAAGTTGGTGCTTCATGACCAGGTACCAATCTTTTATAAGAATTCACTGTTGGATTCAATATTCCTGTAATTTCTTTAATATATTTCAAAAGTCCAGCGATAAATGATTTTGACAAATCACTTAAATGAAATTCATCTTGGTCATCATAAAAGAGATTTTTTCCAGATTGATCTAGTAAGGACATATGGGTATGCATTCCAGATCCATTTAATCCAAAAATAGGTTTAGGCATAAATGATGCATGTAATTCATGTTTGTTTGCAATGATTTTTGTAATGTATTTAAGGGTAGTTACATGCTCAGCAGTAGTTATTGCATCTGCATATTTGAAATTGATCTCATGTTGCCCATCGGATACTTCATGATGTAATGTATGTGTTTCAATGCCAACACCCTCTAATGCAAGGGAAATATCAGCTCGTACGCCTTCAGCTAGGTCTCGGTGGGAAAGATCAAAATAACCTGCAGAATCATTTGGTGTTAATGTTGATTTTTCACCATTTTTCTTAAATAAAAAGAATTCACATTCAGGCCCTGTATTAAAAATAAAACCTTGTTTTTTCGCTTGTTGCATCACTCGTTCTAATACGTATTTTGTATCAGCTGGACTGCGCGATCCATCTGGTTCGTAAATATCACAGATCAACCGAGCTGTTTTTCTTTTTTCTAATGTTTCAGGAAGAATTACGAAACTTTCGGGATTTGGTTTAGCAATCTTATCAGATTCTTCAATTGTAGCATATCCAGCAATAGATGATCCATCAAAAGGGATTCCATCTGTTAATGCATCCTCCAATCGTTTAGAAGGAATGACAATATTTTTTGGTATGCCAAGTATATCTAAAAATTGCAATCTAATAAAAAGGACATCTTCTTCTTGGGTTTTTGCAATAATTTTTTCCTTGGTAAAAGTATCACTCATATTCTTTTCCTCAACCATCAATTAATTTCTTATCCACGGTATCATCTGTGATAATTAAGATACATGTATAAAATCCCTTATTTTAAAATTATCCGTTAATATTCATTTTTCACCTTTTTTACGGCAAATATCAAAAAATTATAGTAAAATGGTAAGATGACCAAGAATATTTTCTCAAAATGACCAAGTTGTACATCATAATCTTTTAATACGATTCATTTATTCAGTCAACCCATATTATCAGGAGTGAAACAGAATGGGCGTAGAAAAAGACATTGAAATATTCATGGATAAAGTTAAAGAAAAAAATCATGGGGAAAACGAGTTTCATCAAGCCGTTGAAGAAGTAGTTGAAACGTTGATGCCATATATTAACAAACACCCTAGATATAAACAAACGAAAATATTAGAACGGATGACTGAACCGGAACGAGTTGTCATGTTTCGGGTCCCTTGGATTGATGATACTGGAGATGTTCAAATAAATCGTGGTTTTCGAATTGAGATGAATAGCGCACTTGGGCCCTACAAGGGTGGACTTCGTTTTCATCCAAGCGTGAATTTAAGCATTTTAAAGTTTCTTGCTTTCGAACAAGTGTTTAAAAATAGTTTAACTCAACTACCACTTGGTGGCGGTAAAGGTGGTTCTGACTTCGATCCAAAAGGAAAATCTGACAATGAAGTGATGCGGTTTTGTCAAAGTTTTATGACTGAACTATATCGTCATATTGGTCCAAACACTGATGTTCCTGCAGGAGATATTGGTGTTGGCGGTCGTGAAATCGGATATTTATTTGGTCAATATAAGCGATTAAAAAATGAATTCGCTGGCGTGCTCACTGGAAAAGGATTGAATTGGGGTGGAAGTCTCATCAGGCCTGAAGCAACGGGATATGGTTCAACATATATGGCCGTTGAAATGTTGAAAACTAAAAAAGAATCTTTAAAAGGTAAAACTGTTGCGATTTCTGGATCTGGAAACGTTGCTCAATATACCACTGAAAAAGTTATGCAACTTGGTGGAAAAGTCGTCACTTTATCTGATTCATCGGGTATGATTCATGATCCTGATGGGATTGATGAGGATAAACTCAAATATGTAATGGAATTAAAAAACATCAAACGTGGTCGTATCAAGGAATATGCTGAAAAATATGATGTAACCTATGAGGCAGGAAAACGACCATGGAATGTTGCTTGTGATGTTGCATTTCCATCTGCAACTCAAAATGAAATCAGCAAAGAAGACGCTCAAACATTAGTTGACAATGGATGTATATGTGTTTCAGAAGGGGCAAACATGCCAACAACTCCAGAAGGAACTTTGATTTTCCAAGATGCAAAAATCTTGTATGCTCCTGGAAAAGCAGCAAATGCGGGTGGTGTTGCCACTAGTGGTCTTGAGATGAGTCAGAATAGTATGAGACTTGCCTGGTCTCGAGAAGAAGTCGATGAAAAACTACGAAACATTATGATCAATATTCATGCGGCTTGCAGAAAACACGGAAAAGAAGGCGATTATGTTAATTATGTGAAAGGAGCAAACATAGCTGGATTTGTCAAAGTTGCTGATTCCATGCTTGATCAAGGTGTTGTTTAAATAACACCTTACTTTCTTCTTTTTTTCAATTTATCACTGCTTTTTTTACTGAAAATTTTAAAACATTAACCTTCTTACGACCATTAGATTTAGGATTGTGATTGAAGAGATGGAAAATAATAATGCGTGCTATACTCCTATTCCTCAACAAGATAAATCAAATTCGATGGATTTGGAAAGTCAAACTGTTCATCGATTGATGCCTTTTAAGGTCCGTGAGATTTTATTGGTTTCAAGTTTATATGATGCTTTTATTATTGAAGAAGAGGGCCTTATTTCAGAGATGGTGATTGGTGAATATCGTGATTTACAATTAAGTTCA
>CAZYLG010000002.1:0-71336 GCA_964648565.1 uncultured Thermoplasmatales archaeon | reverse complement strand
GAAGAGAGCACGGTCTCAAACACCTCACATCCGTCATTGGCCAAAAGGTGGAGACAAACCTAAAATACAAGGGTTTATGGGATACAAAGCAGGAATGACACATGCACTCGTCATTGATTACAGGCCAACATCTACAACATCCGGACGAGAAGTAGTCATGCCGGTTTCCGTTGTTGAAACACCACCAATGAAAATTGCCGCTGTTCGTTTTTACACAGAAACCAATAAAGGATTTCAGACCGCCGGTGAAATTTGGAGTGAAAAATTAGATGCTGAACTAGCAAAACGATTATCACTTCCGAAAAAATCAAAAAAACAAAACTGGGACGGTGCAAAAAACAGTGACGACATCCGTGTTCTTGTATATTCACAACCAAAACTTGTGAAGGGAATACCAAAAAAGGTACCTGAAATCCGTGAAATGCGAGTAAGTGGAGGAAGCATTGAAGAAAAAGTTGAATATGTCAAAGAAATACTTGGCAAAGACCTCACCGTAAATGATGTTGTCCGAGAAGGAGACATGTTAGATTTCATTGCAATTACCAAAGGAAAAGGATTCCAAGGACATGTACAACGATGGGGAGTAAAACTACTTACTCATAAAAACTCAAAACATCGACGGATGATAGGAACAGCTGGATCATGGCATCCAAACTGGGTTCAAGCAACGGTTCCTCAAGCCGGTCAAATGGGATATCATCAACGAACTGAATATAACAAACGTATTCTTAAGATAGGTGAAAACGGTGAAGATATTACTCCAACTGGAGGATTTCCTCATTATGGTCAAATAAATAATTCATATATTCTTATTCATGGATCTATACCGGGACCAGTCAAACGAGTGGTCAGTATGCGTGATGCCATTAGATATCGTCGCGGTGTAAAAATCGAAAAACCTGAAATCAGTTATATTTCAACTACTAGTAAACAAGGAGTCTGAACACGATGGTAAAAGTAAATCTTTATGGAATAGATGGAGAAAAAAAAGAAACAGTTAAACTTCCATCTTCATTTGAAACTCCAATCAGACCAGATATCATACAAAAATCATTTAATGTTATTTCATCAAACAAACGACAACTATATGGACCGCACTACCGAGCTGGAGCCCAACATGCAACAGCCTCTGTAGGGAAAGGACAGGGGAGATCAAGGGTACCACGATTAACCCAAGGCCGTCAAGCAGCGCTTGCACCTTGTGTTGTTGGTGGCCGTCGAGCACATCCACCAAACCTAAATAGAGACTGGCATGAAAAAATGAACAAAAAAGAAAAAAGGATGGCGAGATTTTCAGCGCTTGCAGCAACGACAAACAAAGACCTCGTGAGTAAAAGAGGGCATCGGTTTGATGAAAACATTACGCTTCCACTTATTGTTGATGATGAATTCGACAAATTAAATAAAACAAAGGATGTCATCAAAGCATTGAAAGACCTTGGTGTTTATGATGATATTATCAGAGCGAAAAATGGCAAACATATTCGTGCAGGTAAAGGCAAAAGTCGTGGAAGAAGATATAGAACTCCAAAATCAATTCTTATTATATCCTCTAATCCCTCACTCATCAAAGGATCTAAAAATCTTACCGGAATTGATATTGCTCATCCTCGTGAAGTAAACATTGAGCATCTTGCTCCAGGTGGAACAAGTGGACGGTTAACAATTATCACAAAATCATCATTATCTGCTTTAGGAGGAGATGCCTAATGGATCCATACAAAATTGTTTTTCATCCATATGTCACAGAAAAAACAATGAATCTTATGGAAGATAATAATGCATTAGAATTCATTGTTCGAAGAACTGCAACTAAACAGAGTATTAAAAAAGCCGTTGAAATGCTCTTTGATGCAGAAGTAGAACGAGTAAATACTAAAATTTCCAAAAATGGAAAACATGCCATCGTTCGATTCAAACCTGATTATGATGCAGAAGACATTGGTATGAGGATAGGTGTGTTCTAGAGGTGAAATGATATGGGAAAGAGATTAATCCAGCAGAGAAGAGGCAGATTCAATGGCCGATACACGGTTCCATCACACCGATATCATGGTAAAGTTCGTTATCATCATGATCCGCAACAAAAGCAAGGAGTTGTCGAAGATCTGATCCATGATCCCGGAAGAACTGCACCTCTTGCAGTTGTTCGCATGGAAAACAATCGAACCATCAAAGTTATTGCTGCAGAAGGAACTAAAGTTGGAGATATCATCAAATTCTCAAATGATGTTGAAGATGTGGAACCTGGAAATATCATTCAACTTGGTCAAATCGAAGAAGGATATCCAATTTATAATATTGAATTACAGCCAGGTGACGGAGGAAAACTGGTTCGAGCTGGTGGCAGTAGCGCAACGGTGGTGTCACACACCGCAGATAAAACCGTTATTCGTTTACCCTCAGGTCATTTTAAAACTGTTTCATCAAACTGTCGAGCAACAATTGGTGCTGTTGCTGGTGGCGGTCGAAAGGATAAACCATTCTTAAAAGCTGGAAAGAAACATATTGCATTGCGAGTTAAAGGCCGACAACACCCCGTGGTTCGTGGTGTCGCAATGAACCCTGTTGCTCATCCACACGGTGGTGGCGGACATCAACATGTTGGAAAACCATACACGGTTAAACGTGGTGCTTCACCTGGTCGAAAGGTTGGAAGTATTGCTGCGAAACGTACTGGGAGGAAGTAAGGTATGGTAACAAGAGCACAGCGGAAACGAAGGCGTAAGAAAATTGAAGTGAAGAAGAAAGAGTATCGATTTCACGGAAAAACCATTGAGGAAGTAAAAAAATTATCCATAGATGAACTATTACCTATGCTTCCTTCAAGAATGAGACGAAGTTTAAAAAGAGGATTTACCAAAGGTCAACAAAAATTATACAAGGACGTGCAAAACGCAGAAGAAGGAGCAATCATTCGAACTCATCTTCGAGATATGGTTATTCTTCCAAGTTTTGTTGGCCATAAAATTGCAATTCATAATGGTAATGAATTTCAAGAAGTAAAAATTGAACCTAATATGATCGGTCATTACCTTGGTGAATTTGCATTGACACGAAAGAAAGTTAAACACACTGGTCCTGGAGTTGGGGCTACCCGATCATCTAAATTTATGCCATTAAAGTGATGATGTATGCAACGATATTCAACTGAAGCAGACCCAGATAAAACCGCAAAAGCGTATGGTTATGAATTGCATTGTTCGCCAAAAGATGCAAAAAATATCGCCCATGCGTTACGAGGAATGAATGTAGAATCTGCGAAAAAATACCTTGAAGAAGTTATGGCGCTGAAACGAGCAGTACCCGCTGTTTATCATAAACAGAAAATCAGCCATCAAAAAGCAACTGGTCCAGGTAAATTTCCACAAAAAACCGCACGGTATCTGCTTAAAATCCTTAAAAATGCTGAAAATAACGCAGAATATAAGGGATTTGATGTCGAAAACATGCGCATTACTCATATGTCCGCATATCGTGGGAGAACCATTAAAGGATTCACTCCCCGAGCCCAAGGACGTGCTACGGATAAAAACAAAATGACCACTAACATTGAACTCATCATTGAAGAGGTGGAGTAATTTGGCAGGCGAACGTAAATTTATCAGAGAAAGCACCAATCGCATTCTTATCAAAGAATTTCTCATCAAAAAAGTGGAAGGAGCTGGATTTGGCGGGATGACCATCCAACGAACCCCAATGGGAACTCGAATCAATATGGTCGTTGAACGACCTGGTATGGTCATTGGAAAAGGCGGATCTAAAATCAAACAAATCACCGCGGATATCCGAGAGAAATTCGATGTTGATAATCCACAAATAGAAATTCAAGAAGCAGGAAGTAAAGCTTCATTAAATGCGCAAATCATGGCCGAAAAACTCGCTGAAGCATTAGAACGAGGATGGCATTTTCGTCGAGCTGGACATTCAACGGTTCGCCGGATCATGGGTGCTGGTGGAAAAGGCTGTCAAGTGGTAATTGCTGGAAAACTCACAGGATCCAGACATCGAACTGAGAAATTCACGCAAGGACACATCAAATACTGTGGTGAAACCGCAAAACAAGTCATGGATCGGGGATTTGCAGTGGCAAAATTAAAAGCTGGAGTGCTTGGTGTGAAAGTAAGCATTATGAAACCTGATTCAAAATTACCTGATGAGATTGATATTGTATCACCAAAAAAAGAGAAGAAAGAAAAGAAACCCTCAAAGAAGGAGAAAAAAGAGGAAAAAGAACAACCATCTAAGAAAGAAAAAGCTGCTCCTTCTGAAAAGAAAGAGGAAACAAAAGAAAAACCATCAGAAACTGATATTCATAAACTCACAGAAATTCCGGGTATTGGTCCATCTATTGTCAAAAAATTTGAGAAAGCAGGAGTTACCTCGTTAGAAGAAGTCTTTGAAATGAATGCAGAAGATCTTGCCGCCATTGAAGGAATCGGACAGAAAACCGCTGAAACCATTATCAAAGAATTGAAAAAAATATTGGAATAAAGGAAGTGTGAATGTATATGGTGTTAAAATCAAAGGAAATCCGCGAATCCACTCCTGATGAACGTCAAGAAAAATTAGAAGAGTTAAAACGTGAATTAATGCATGAAAAAGGCGTAGCTGCAATGGGAGGTTCACCACCATCCCCGGGTAAAATCCGGCAGTTACGAACATCCATCGCCCGTTTATTAACCATAATGCGGGAGGAAGGAGAGCAATAAATGAGTGAAATATGTCCAAAATGTGGTCTACCTAAAGAATTGTGTGTTTGCGAAGATATCGCAAGAGAGCAGCAAAAAATCGAAATCACCGTGGACAAACGACGATACGGAAAAATGATGACCATCGTTGATGGCATCAATCCAAATGAACTCGATCTTGATTCGCTGATTACGAAATTAAAGAAAAAATGTGCAAGCGGCGGAACCATCAAAGACGGGAAAATCGAGTTACAAGGAGATCATCGTTCAAAAGTAAAAGAAACACTTGAAGATATGGGATTCATCGTTGAAGTCACCTAATACTTCAACATTATCACATTCGCAATCGTTGAGGAATATATCATGAACATTCCTCCAGTCAAAGATGAATTCATTGGATGTCCGGTGCTCATCGAAGAGTGTACTGATCCAACGTGGACTGGACGGAGAGGGATCATCGTAGATGAAACCCAGCATCTCTTCCTCATCGAAATCAATAATATGATTAAATCAATTGAAAAGAACATAGCAACGTTTCAGGTAACCTTACCTGAACGAACCATTCGAATACATGGATCAAAGATTGTCTATCGACCTGAAGACAGAATAAAAAAAGCAAGGTGAAAAAAGCATATGGCTGAAAAAACAACTGAGGTACGAAACATTGGGATCAACGTTACCCCTCCTAAAGATACCTGCACTGATCAATATTGCCCATTTCATGGGAAATTATCAGTAAGAGGACAGATTATCTCTGGAGTTGTATCGTCAACCAAAATGAAAAACACCATTAGTGTAAAACGAGAATATATGCATCTTGTTCCAAAATATGAACGTTACGAAAAGCGGACATCATTGTATGCGGCTCATTGTCCTCCATGTCTTGATATCCAAGAAGGGGATAGAGTACGCATTGCAGAATGTCGTCCGTTAAGTAAAACTGTATCATTTGTTGCAATTGAAAAGTTATGATGGAGAAGATGATATGAAAGGAATCGCTGGCAGAACAATGAGAGGCTTACCAACTGGTGCACGGTTGGATTGCATTGACAATACGGGAGCAAAAATCGTTGAGATTGTTGCCACACCTAAATTAAAGGGAACGCATCGTCGTTACCCTCAAGCTGGTGTAGGTGATTTAGTGATTATCACTGTGAAAAAAGGCGCAGCTGATATGCGTAGACAGTTACTAAAAGCAGTAATTGTTCGACAGAGACGACCATTCCGTCGATCGGATGGTACCATGGTACAGTTCGAAGATAATGCAGCTGTTATCGTTACCGAAACAGGTGAAACAAAAGGATCAATGATCAAAGGCCCTGTTGCATTAGAGGCAGCGGAACGATGGCCACGGATTGCTGCAAACGCATCCATAATAGTGTAAAATAGAGTGAATGACCTATGAAATCAAGTAAAGCACGAAAACAAAGAAAGGCGTTTTTCAACGCACCCCTGCATCAACGGAGAAAACAGATTTCTGCTCATTTAGAAGAGAATCTGCTGTTGAAATATGATAAAAGACGACTTCCAGTAGTAAGAGGAGACACGGTTAAAGTCATGCGTGGTGCGTTTAAAGGTCATGAGAACAAAGTCGCAAAAGTTCAGCTAAAGAAACATTTAGTTGAAGTTGAAGGAATTACCATTACAAAAGCTGATGGAAAGCAAATTGCAAAATCAGTTCATCCAAGTAATCTTCTCATTACCAAATTAAATCTTACTGATAAATGGAGACGACAACGTCTTGAAGAAGGATTATCCTCTGAAACCAGAAAGGAAATCGAGCAAGAAGCAACGGATCAGATGAAACAACTAGAGGAAGAACGAAGAGCTGAAGAGCAACGACGGAAAGAAGAGGAAGAAGCAGCTCAAGAAGAAGAGGAATCCGTCGAAGAAGAGATACCAGAAGAAACTACAGAACCGGAAACACCAACGAAGAAAGAAAAGGAAGTTGTTGAAGAGAAAGAAAAAAAAGAAGCTCCGTCTCAAACGAAATCTGAATCAAAAAAGGAACCAAAGAAGGCAGAGGAGTCTAAGAAAGTAGCAAAATCAACTCCATCAAAAAAGAAAGAGACGGTAAAGGAATCCAAAGAGAAAAAAGAAGAGGGATCTGAAGAGAAAGAGGAGGAGAAACAATGAGCAATCATCATATGAAACGATTAAACGCACCTCGTACCCTTCGAGTTCATCGAAAGGAGAAAAAATGGACTATTCGTCAGTTACCTGGTCCTCACTCAGTTGATAAATCAATTTCTCTTGGAGTTTTAATTCGTGATTACCTTCATCTTTGTGATACGCGCCGAGAAGCACGTCAAATCCTCAGTCAAGGACTTATTCTTATCGATGGAGTAATCTGTAAAGAATTACGATATCCTATTGGTTTCATGGATGTTATCTCCATTCCATCTTCAAAGAAAAACTATAGATGTGTCTATAATCAACGAGGTAACCTATCTCTTGTTCCTATTTCAACAGCTGATGCTGAATGGAAATTGCGCCGTATTGAAAAACAATCCATTTTAAACGGGGAACAGAAACAGTTAAACTTCCATGATGGAACAAACATGATTATCAAAGATAAAAAATATCGTGTTGGTGACGTGTTAAAGATTAAACTTAAAGATGGAAAAATCACTGATGTATTCCCTCGTGATAAAGGAACAATTTCATTTATTATCGGCGGTAGTCATATTGGTGAAATGGCCACATTAGATGAAATCTCAGTAATCAAATCATCAAAGCCAAATGTTGCTAAGATGACTGGTGATCAAAAATTCACAACGCTTGAACAATATGTATTTCCAATTGGAAAAACAAAACCTGTGATTGCCATTCCTGAGGTGAAAATTCAATGAGTGCAGAAGCAAAAGTAAATCCGATGACCCAACCTCAAATCGAGAAAGTAACTGTGAATATTGGTGTTGGTGAAGCAGGAGAACGATTAAGAAAAGCTGAATCTGTTCTTGAAAAAATTACACATCATAAGCCTGTGCAAACGCTTTCAACTATCACTAATCGAGAACTCGGTCTTCGGAAACGAATGCCGATCGGCTGTAAAGTAACATTACGAGGCGACGAGGCTCTTGATTTTTTGAAAAAAGCATGGGAAACCCGAGAGAACAGGATTGCGGATTATGCATTCGATGAACAAGGAAATCTCTCGTTTGGTATTCCTGATCATACATTGTTTAAAGATCAAAAATATAATCCAGATATCGGTATTTTTGGAATGGATGTCTGTATCACCGTTGAAAAACCAGGGTATCGGATTAAACGAAGACAAATACAACAACGAAAAATCCCCCATAAACATAAAGTGAGCAAAGAGGAAGCGATGAGCTATATTTCTAAAACGTTTGACGTTAAGGTGATTGAATAATGAAAATAAAAGAGAAGAAACGAGAATATGGACGAGTTCATGGCTGTGAACGATGCGGTCGGAAAAGAGGGCTTATTCGTGCATATGGCCTTCATATTTGCCGACAATGCTTCCGTGAAAAAGCTGAAGAAATGGGGTTTAAAAAATACTCTTAAAGGAGGCTTGTAATCAAATGTTAAATGATCCATTAGCAAATGCACTTTCATTAATAAAAAATGCTGAACTTCGTGGAAAGGGTACCTGCCGTATCCAACCATCTTCAAAATTAATTGGTGGAATTTTAAATTTACTTCGAGAAAAAGAATACATCTCTGAATTTGAATTCATTGATGATGGAAAAGCTGGTGCATTTGATGTTACATTAAGAGGAAATATTAATAATTGTGGCGTAATCAAACCACGTTATCCTGTGAAACGTGATGATCTGGAGAAATGGGAAGCAAGATATCTTCCTGCGCAAGACTTTGGATTATTGATTCTTACTACTACTAATGGGGTTGTTTCCCATCAAGAAGCAAAGAAACAGGGTATCGGTGGAAAAGTTCTTGCTTACATATATTAAAGTTAATCATGTGAAGAAAAGGTGAAAAAACGATGGCAGAAGAATCTAAGATGAAACAAGAGATATCTGTTCCAGATGCAGTTACTGCATCATTTAAGGATAATACACTTCATATCAAAGGTGAGAAAGGTGAATTAAGCCGAGTGTTCTCTCATCCTGATTTTACCATTTCAGTCGCTAATGATACGATTAGTGTTCATTCTAAGAAATTCAGACGGAAACAGAAAGCATTGATGGGAACCTATGTTGCCCATATTAACAATATGATACATGGGGTGACTGATGGTTTTGAATATAAGATGAAAACAGTGTATTCTCACTTTCCAATTAAAACGAATGTGGATGACAATATGTTTATCGTTCAAAATTTCCTTGGAGAACGGAACCCACGGAAAGCATTGATCTTAGATGGTGTAACCGTTAAATCCAAAGGTGATGATGTTACCGTAAAAGGAATTGACAAGGAAAAAGTAGGGCAAACCGTAGCAAACATCGAACGAGCCACTTCAGTATCACGACGAGATATTCGAGTGTTCCAAGATGGTATTTATCTAACAAGCAAAGGGGGTAACTAACGATGACAAAAAAAGATGATGTATTGAAAACATTGACATCATTGAAAGGAATTGGAAAGGTCAAAGCTGAAGCAATCATCAACGCTGGTTTTGACTCCATTGAAAAGATTCAATCAGCAAGTATTGACGAGTTAAGCAAGGTCGATGGCATTAGTGACTCTGTTGCAAATTCAATTAAAGATCAATTACCAAAAGCAGAAAAAGCAGTGGAAAAACCGGAAAAAACCAGTGGAAAAAAATCAGTAGAAAAACCAACACCAAAAAAAGAAGTAAAACCGGTAAAAAAACCACAGAAAAAACAAAAAAAGAAAGAAGCAACATCTGCTCCTGAAGATTACGTAGTAAAAAAGAAAGCATCACTTCCAAAAGATGTTCATTATTATCTTTCTGTTCGCAAACAAAAGAAGAAACAAACCCCACACTTTCTCAGACAGGAATGGTTTCGATATAAACGCCTTAAAAAGAACTGGCGTTGTCCTGATGGGATTACTTCAAAAATGCGGATGAATAAAAAATATCGTCCATCTCGTGTTCGTGTTGGATTCGGAGGACCAAAAAAAGTTCGTGGTTTACATCCATCCGGATTTGAAGAAGTGTTAGTGTACAATGTTTCAGATTTAGAAAAAATTGATGCTGGCAAACAAGCAGCTCGCATTGGTGGCACGGTTGGTACCAAAAAACGTGTTGCTATCGTGGAAAAAGCAAAAGAATTAGATATTCGACTGTTGAATAAATAAAAAGAGGTTTTCGACGTATGACTGATTTAAGGAATCAACGAAGAATGGCCGCATCCATCCTTAAATGCGGGGAGAATCGTGTATGGATGGATCAAGATCGTTTAGATGAAATTGCGCAAGCGGTGACAAAAGATGATATTCGTGTCCTCATCAATGGAGATGCCATTCAATCAAAACAAAAGAAGGGTATTTCTAAAGGGAGGAAACGTTATGCGATGGAGCAAAAGAACAAAGGACGCCGTCGCGGTTATGGTTCCCGGAAAGGAGCTAAATATGCGCGGTTTCCACGGAAGAAACGATGGATTAAGACCATTCGACCATTACGAGGTTTGTTAAAAGAATTACGCAGTGATGGAAAAATCACTCCATCTGTTTACCGCCGGTATTATTTGAAAGCAAAAGGTGGTGAATTTCGAAGCCGACGGCATTTAAAATCACATCTTATTGCTGATAACGTACTGAAAGAAGAACAGGAGGAATCATCATGAATCAAGGACCACGTTATCGAATGAAACCACGACGTCGAAGAGAAGGAAAAACAGATTACAGACATCGGTTAGCATTATTGAAATCAGGTGAGCCACGTATCGTGGTGCGACGATCGCTTAAGAATATTCGTGTGCAATTCATCGAGTATTCTGAAGGTGGTGATCGGGTAGTCTCCCAAGCAATGGGATCGGATTTATCAAAACAATATCAATGGAAACATTCTACCTCGTCAACACCTGCAGCCTATCTTACTGGAATGCTTGCAGCTATGCAGGCGAAAAAAGAAGGCTTATCCTCCGGCGTACTTGACATTGGTCGGCAGAAACCCGTGAAAGGATCAAAAGTCTTTGCAGCACTTCAAGGAATTCTTGATGCAGGAATTGAATGTCCGCATGGTGAGAAAATGATTCCAGACGAAGATCGGCTTTTTGGCAAACATATTGATGAAAAAATACAAGAAGATGTCACCCGCATCAAAAAGAAAATCACTGGAGGTGACGGTGAATAATGGCAGCGAGAAGACAACGTGGGAAACGAAGAAGGAGAAGAAGTAAAGAAAACATGATTGTTGAATGGAATCCAAAAACCAAACTTGGTGTAGAAGTTAAGAAAGGAAATATTACGACAATTCATGATGCGTTAGAATCTGGATTTCCATTAAGGGAACCACAAGTCGTTGATATTTTACTTCCAGATCTTGCTGATGAGGTTTTAGATGTCAACATGGTTCAGCGGATGACTGATTCAGGTCGTCGAGTAAAATTTGTTATTACGGTAGTTGTTGGAAATAAGAATGGATATGTTGGTTTAGGTCAAGCTAAAGGAAAAGAAGTAGGGGCAAGTATTCGAAAAGCAATAGAGAATGCAAAACTTGAGCTCATTGAAATTCGTCGTGGCTGTGGGTCTTGGGAGTGTGGTTGTGGAAACCCACATACCGTTCCCTTTGCAGTTACTGGAAAAAGTGGCTCCGTTGAAATCACCTTTAAACCAGCTCCTCAAGGAATTGGACTTGCTACTGGAGAAGTTGCAAAAAAGATTCTTACACTTGCCGGCATTAAGGATTGTTGGGCGTTTACCAATGGTCAGACACGTACAACGGTTAATTATGCTAAAGCAGTTTTTAATGCGTTAAAGAAGAATACTGAAATGAGGGTGCTTCCCGCTGAAGTGCAACGTATTGGTATTCTTTCTGGTGAAACTGAACCTGAGGAAGAAAAAAAGGATTCATCGATGACTGAGGAGGCTGCATAAGCATGGCATATGCTGTAATTCGGATTCGTGGACATGTGAATGTTCATCCAAAAATCAAAAAAACATTATCATTACTTAATTTAACTCGAGCCAATCATTGTGTGCTTGTTCCAGAAAATAAGTACATGAAAGGAATGCTTCAGGTGGCTAAGGATTATGTGACTTGGGGTGAAGCAACTGATGAAACCATTGCACATCTTCTTGAAAAACGAGGAAAACTTCCAGGTGATGAACCATTAACTGAAGATGTACTTCAAAACGTTTCATCATACAAAACATTTCAAGCACTTGCAAAAGATCTATCAAAGGATAAGATAACCTTATCTGAAATCCCTGAAATCAAACCTGTCTTTCGATTACATCCACCAGTGAAAGGATTTGAAGGTGTGAAACGGTCATTTACCAAAAATGGTGCCCTTGGTTATCGAGCTGATAACATCAATGCGATCATCAACCGCATGCTGTAAACAAAACACTTAAAAATGGAAGGATAATCTCTTTCAAAACATTTTTATAATGAGGATGAGTATGAAATTTCCCAGAGGGAGATAACGGCATGGAAGAAGAAACACTATATGATATTGAGATTCATCGGAGAGAAAACGCATACGTAGGAAAAATATTTTCAGATGCAGATGGAGTAAAGGAATTTCGAAATGAACATTTAGATCAGCTCTTACGAGACATCACAATCGATATGCAACTTGCTTTAGAGGAATTCGGAAGCAGACAAGGAGATCTTGCTGAGGTCTTACAGGAGCAACAACAGAGTTGGTAAGGGTAATGTTTTTAAATGTTATCCGTATTTGGTGGTTCAGTTAATTTAAATAGAACAGTTGGTCGATACACTTGAAATATACTCGCTTTGAAAAAGCACGAATTATTGGTGCACGTGCATTACAGATTTCAATGGGTGCACCTTCACTGATCAAGATTCCAAAAGGTGTCATTTTTCCTATTGATATCGCAATGCTTGAATATAAAGAAGGAGCTATTCCGATAACGGTTAAACGTGATCATTGAAAAATACAGAATTGTGAAAAAAAGAAGGATGCAAAACCATGGCAGAAACAGAAGAGCAACCCAGAGAAGAACCATCAGAAGCAGTGGAGAATAAGATCGCTTCTGAAGAAACCTATATGACCGCTGGTGTTCATATTGGAACCCGGCAGAAAACAGCGGATATGACCAAATACATTTACAAGGTACGAAATGATGGATTATACATTATTGATGTGAATAAAACCGATGATCGAGTGCAGGTAGCAGCACAATTCATTGCAAAGTTCAAACCAGAAAATGTCCTTGTGGTCTCTGTTCGTCAATATGGGCAACAACCAATTCGTAAACTGGGTGAATACACAAACATTCAAGTGCTGGCTGGCCGATTTCGACCAGGAACCTTAACGAATCCGAATGCACGAGGATATTTGGAACCTGAACTGTTGATTATCACTGATCCCTTAGCTGATGCACAAGCCCTTCGTGAAGCACGAAACGTGGGTATTCCTGTTGTTGCATTATGTGATACGAATAATGAAACCAAACATGTTGACATTATCATTCCCACTAACAATAAGGGACGTCGGGCGTTAGCATTAGTGTATTGGTTGTTAAGCCGTGAGATTTATAAAGTGAAAGGAAAAATTGAGTCTTACGATGATTTTCAACCTGAAGTTGAAGATTTCGAAGCTGAAATCTAACTCTTTTTTTCTCTTTTTTTTCATCTATGTTTTTATTCTACCATGTGATAGGGGATTGGTAATTCCTGGTGAAAAGGTGTTGTTGTGATCGAAGAAATTGATGAGAAGTTAACTCTCGTTGGAACCGCTCATATTTCTCAGAAAAGCGTTGACGAAGTAACTAAGGCTATTGAAACCGTTCATCCAGATGTGGTAGCTGTTGAACTATGTCAGCGTCGCTATGATTCGATTACTAAAAAAGATCAATGGGAGAACACACCAGTTACTTCTTTGATTAAATCAAATAATGCGTATTATTTACTTGCGCAAACGTTTTTATCCTCGATTCAACGAAAGCTTGGAAAGGATCATGGTGTGCAACCTGGTTCGGAAATGATTGAAGCGATGAACCAAGCAAAGCAATATGATCTTAATGTGGAACTAGTGGATAGAGATATCGCGGTAACATTGAAACGTGCTTGGAAAAAAATGGGGTTTATTGAAAAGTTTCGGGTGTTCTGGGAATTCTTAAAATCAATGGTTGGTTTTGAAGAAGATGAACTTGAAGACCTTGATATTGAGGAATTAATGGATCAGGATCTTATTTCAACGATGATGGAGGAATTCGGAAAGATTGCTCCTAGTGTTACTAAAGTTTTGATTCATGAACGTGATGAATATATCGCTGAAAAAATCAATCGGGTAAGAAAACGAGGGAAAACCGTGGTTGCAGTGGTTGGTGCGGGTCATTTACAGGGGATTAAAAAACATTTGACTGATCCAGGTTTTTCAGCTGATATCAAGGAGTTGGAACAAGTTCCGAAGAAGCGATTTAGTGTGCTTAAACTCCTTGGGTATTTAATCCCTGTGTTATTCATCGCGTTGATTGCCTATGGCTTTTATACTGGTGGACCAGTACAATCACTTCGTATGTTTGGGTATTGGTTTTTGATCAATGGAATTTTTTCTTCACTTGGTACTCTTATTGCTCGTGGTCATCCGTTTTCTATTATTACTGCGTTTTTTGCTGCACCAATCACTTCACTTAATCCTGCGATTGCTGCTGGGTGGGTAGCTGGGTATGTTGAAGCAAAAGTTCGTACGCCAGTTGTCAAAGATTTTCAACAGTTGAGCAATCTTGAGAGCTTAGGTGATTTCTGGAAAAATAGAGTGGTTCGTTTACTGCTTGTTGTTGCGTTAGCTAATGTTGGGAGTATGATTGGAACGGTAATTGCGTTTCCATACATTGCATCTACATTTCTTTAAAACTGCAGATGATTGATAGGTAGGATATTCTAAATTATTAAGAAATATTGATAAGCTTGGTTTTCTTTTTGGTTTTCAATTTGATATCATGTCCGGTCATCGGAAACAATACCAGTCATATCATCGGCTTTCACCTCGGGAGTACATGTATTTTCCAAGGGGAACGCTTGATATGGGTAAACCTGGTCAGTTCAGTCGGTTGGAATTAGTGCATCTTGCAAGTGCAATTTTTGTGTTAACCATTGGTTTTGCATTTGCGTTAACTCAAAGTAGTGTTTTGATGATGTTTTTGTTTCAGCAATCATTTGACCTGGGAAGAATTGGTATTGGATTATTACTTTCTTTTTTTGGTGTACTGTTTGCTTTTGTGGTTCATGAATTATCTCATAAGTTCATGGCGCAAAAACATGGGTTATGGTCAGAATTTCGTATGTATCCGAAAGGATTGCTAACCTCACTTGTTCTATCTGTTATTACTGGTTTTGTGCTTGCTGCGCCAGGAGCAGTGATGTTTCGAGGGGAACCTCGGCCATTTGAACAAAGCAGGATTGCAATAGCTGGCCCAAGTGCCAATATCATTCTCGCTGCAATACTTTATGTCATCTATGAATTGTTCTTCTCATCGTCAGTTACACTTCTTTCAACAGCAATTGGTTTTATTTTTGTTATTAATGCCGTTCTTGGGTTTTTTAACATACTTCCGTTCGGCCCACTTGATGGAGTTCTTATTTATGAATGGAATAAAACGATGTGGGCTGTTCTATTTGTGAGTAGTTTAATTCTAGTATCGATTACCATTCAATTTATTCCATTATTCTATGCTACCGTTTTTTAAAAATAAAAGAACGTAAGATCCAATGGACACACCATAATCTACATTTATTAATTGAATAAAAAATCTACCATCATTTACTTAAATGTTTGACTTTCAAAAAATATGATTACAAAAAGAGTGGAGGCTTATAAACTCCATTTTCTCTTCTGTTTCTTTTCATCTTTTTTAATTTTTTCAATCGCTTTTTGTTTCTGTGATTGTTCTCGTTGTTTTTCTTTTTGAGCGCGTAATAGTTTTTGTTCTTTTTCAATGCGATCTAGTTCTTGTTCATAATCAGTTTTTGATTCTTCTTGTTTTTGTTCAGATGGCTTCTGAGATTGCTTTTCAGTTTTTTGCTTAGGTTTTTTCTCAACGGATTCTGTTGCATGCATCTTTTTTGAAGATTCCTTTTGTTTTTCTTCTTCTGGAACGGTAAACCATTTCTTTAATACAGAAACAATCTTTTCAGAAATAGGCTTAGATTCTTCATCTTGCACCGAATCTTTTTTGGCCGTTTCATCTGTTTTATCAGATGTTTCTTTTTTAGGTTCTTCCGGTTTTTCTTGTATATCCGTTGATTTGAGTTTTTCTTCAGCAGGTGTAGAAAACCATTTCTTCAATCCAGAAACAAATTTATTTGATCTTTTATCATCTGATTCTTCAGTTTTCGGTTTCTTCTCAGGTTTTTCAGTTACCTGCTCATCTTTTTTCTTTTTGATTTTTCCAGGTTTATTTTTCTGTTTAGCATCAGTCTTTTTCTGATCTTTAGTTTCACTGATTTTTTCTTTAAAAGAAAATGGAAATACATTTTTTATTTTTCCGAAAACCGTCTCATCTTCTTTTTCTCCTTTTCTTCGTTGATATGCTCTAAAGTTATGATACCAATCAAGTGCAGATTGATATTCATTTTTCATCATGTTGAAAACTTCATCATATTTTTCCGGTTTTTCTTTTTTAAGTTTTTCAAGATATGTTTTTTCTTCAGGTATCAACCATGGTTTCGTTGGTTTACCGAATAGTTCTCGTTCGCGTTTTTCGTAAATAAAACGATAAACAACAAACAGAATTCCACCAAGTATAAGAATGATGACAAGAGCAAATCCAAGTAGTGGTGAAAAGTAAAATCCTTGTGTTTTAACCTGGACCTGCGCATACGTTTTAAATTCAGGATTCTCTACAGAATACCCAGTTATGTTAATAGTGTGGATAGTACCCACATCAAAAATGTTATCCGGCGTCATTATTTGTAACGTAACTATTCGTGTTTCACCAGGATTTAAAACCATTGATTGTTCAGTTAGAATCGCTTTTGTTTCATTATCTGACGTAATATCTGCTGCGAAAGTGTCAACATAATATCCTAAATTAGTGACTTCGATTTGATAATAAACAATAGAGTCAGGAGATACGGTTCTAAATTGTTCAAGAGGTTTAACATCAAAATATTCTAGATTTTCTGATCTAAGTGGTATTTCAAAATAGGAGGTACCAAGTTTTTCACCAACCTTTGAAAATCTTGTCGCGGCTATTCTTACGGTTACCGTATTATCTGCAGCAAGATCATTAACAAAAACTTCGAGATTCAAATCAGCGGTAGTTCCATCTGTTGATTTTGCTACCGTAGTAGGTGTTATACTTGCACTCCAGCCAGAAGGATTACCTATGATTTCTGCGTCAAAGACCACTCGAGTATATCCTAAAAGAGGTCTCCATGTTGGGTGAATAATTGGCCATAAAACACGTGTAGTAAAAAAACTTAATAACTTCCCAATTCCTTCAGAACCATAAATGTTTTGTAATTGGGTCCAATTCATTCCAAAATTATCATCGTATACCAATGGAATAGTGTTTTTTACATTTGGAGTAATCTGAGGAATTTGAGTGAGATCGGGTAATATAGCTAGTTCAGCACCCATTTCAGTTTCAGTATCTTCTTCGGCAATAACACCAAGATTAGCCATATAGAGCGAAAAGAGCAGTAAGATGACGTAGATACTTCTTCTTGGATGCATTATTGACCCTTGTGCAAATTTTTAAAATGTTTTCAGTTTTTGTGAAATAATTGACTAAAGATCCTGGAATTTTCTCCGCTTTCTTCCAACAAATAGAATTATTCCAATTGCAGCAAGCACCAAAATAAATTCATACCCTGGAGTTGAAAAACCCCGATTTCTTAATGTTACCTGAAATTGAACAGGGGAACCAACAAACGCGGATGCATTTCCTCCACCTTGTGGTGGTGAAAATTCTGGAGTGAATTCTATTGATATTGTTTCAAGTTCGTTATGCCAACCAAATCCATATGGTGGGGTAATCGAAATAGCTAGCGTATCCGTGTTATCTCCGGATTCTCTTGCGGATGGAATAATAATTTGAGATTGTGGAAGTAATGTTGCCCATCCATCAGGTTTATCCGTAATCCGAGCACGGACGATAGTTTCCTTGTTACCTAAATTAGTGATTTCAATTGGAAAGTTAACAGTTTCCTGAGGAGCAACAACACGGTTTGGTTTTTCAGTATATACATTTATCAAAGGAATGTAACCAGGTTGGAATTGAATATCCAAATATGCTTCCTGGCTTGGAACGTGACCATTGAGAACCGGATCGGTTTCCGCTTGGATTCGTAAGGTAAAACCTTGAGCTGGTGCATTTTTGTGTGCTGCTATTTGTAAAGTTGTTGTTGTTTCCTGAGTTTCAGTTGAAATAGGAACATAGGGGGTTGGATTTGCTAAGGATATTGCAGCCCAATCTGGTGGATCGACAACGGTTAATTTTATTTGAGCGTTTGTGATAATAAATGTTTGTAGGAAAATTAATCGTAATGCAGGATTGCTAATGAAGCTATCTGGAACAAAAACTTGATATTTTATGTTAATTGGTATTGAAACAGAAGGGCCATCTGGTTGGAACACTGCTTCGTTAACCGTCTCTGCTTTATAATCTAAGGTTAGCATTGAATCAAATTGGAAAAATTTTTCTGCAGATACAGATGGGACAAATGACAATGTGGTTGTTAGTAATATTAGGATGATGAACCCAACTTTTAGAAAGTTTAAGTGTTTCCTCATGATATACACCATTTTATATTTACTTATATTGTTACTTTAGTACTATTTAAATATTTTTGTACATTTCTCCTAATAATCATAGTTTATAGGGAGTACATAATATAGCAAATTATTATATCTCTTTCATTATATAAAAGGATTTGCTTTTAATATCTTTTTCAGTAAAATACTAATGAGAAAAACACTTAAAAGTATTTTCTCCAAATAATAAATATAAAAACATCTTTTACTATTTATAATAGGAGAATTTACCTTTTTTCCACCAATATAAAATGAAAAAGATCAGAGAAAAACCAAAAAGAAAATTGGTTATTCAATGATATCAATATCATCAGTATTGCCGTCTTCTGTTTTCTCATCTTTTCTCTGAGTGGTTACCCGTTCAGGGAAATATGATAAGATAACAATGTCACCAACCGCATTCACCCACCTATAGGGAACTGCAACATCAACAGATCCTTCAACAATCGAAGAATTGGTGTTAGTTACTAGTAAACTACTCACCTGTTTTTGTTCCATATCAAGAAAGATATTACGTACATGCCCTATGTAATCTCCAGATCGAGTATATACGGGAAGTTTTATAAACGAAGTAACCTCCTCGGCCGCATCCTTTTTTTCCATCATGTAACCAAAATACATTTACGAGTATTAAAATGTGATGGTGGATTTTTTCTTGGAGAGTGGCGCCGAAATATTAATTACGGATTAATTGGTGTTGCTATGCCGATACGAAATGTCAAGCGGATCAAACAAGGAGAAAGAAGAAAAAATCTTACAAAAACTTAATCAATACCAAAAAAAAGATTTTAGTTTCTCATCAGGCCATATCCTGGGATCTATGTGCAGTCAACCACATCCCATTGCAAAGAAAACATATATTAAATTTTTAGAAACAAATATTGGTGATCCGGGATTATTTCCAGGAACTAAAGAGATTGAAAATAAATTTCTTTCATTTATTCTTTCGTTTTTAAACGCACCGAAAACTGCTTCGGGCCATGTTGTTAGTGGAGGAACTGAAGGAAATATCGCCTCAATGTGGATCGCAAAACAATTAACTAACAAAAACGAAATCATACTATCCTCCTCAGCTCATTTCTCTTTTCAAAAGATTGCTTCATTAATGGATATGAAACTTAAAATCGTTTCTCAAACATCAGATCACATCATGGATGTTTCACAAATTAAACATAAAATCTCAGATGATACTGCTGCAATCATTGGCATCGCAGGAACTACGGATGTCGGCGCTATTGATCCAATTCCTGAGATATCAGATATTTGCACTGATGAACATGTTTTTTTCCATGTTGATGCTGCGTTTGGAGGATTTATCATCCCATTTCTTAACCAGCTTGGTTACAATTTACCCACTATAGATTTCACTCTTCCAGGTATTAGCACTATTTCATTAGATGCTCATAAAATGGGATATGCAGCTATCCCTCTTGGAACCCTTGTTCTTAGAGACGAATCATGGCTTCAAAAAATAAGTGTCAATTCTCAATGTATTAGTACTAAAAAACAAGCTGGGATTCTTGGCACGCGTGCAGGAGCACCAGTAGCTGCAGGATATGCAGTTACTCACTATCTTGGTCAAAAAGGATATCAGCAACTCGTAAAAAATTGTATGAAAACAACACAGTATACCATCCAAAAGATTACCGATTTAGGATTGAATCTTGTTATGAAACCAAAGTTAAACGTTATCACCGTAAAAGTTACTCATCTTGATGAAATCGTTGAAAGATTAGCTGAATATGGTTGGAAAGTGAATAAAATCGATCATCTTTCAAGTTTTCGTATTGTGATCATGCCTCAGATAACAAAAAAAATAATTGATGAATTCATTCCTATTCTAAAAAAAACGTGCAAAGAGGTTAACGAATTATGAAATTAACCAAATTAATAACATCTTTACAACAAGCACCAATCGTAAATAAAGGAGACTATCACTACGTCATTCATCCCATTACGGATGGTATACCAGAAATCACACCATCTTTACTTAAAGAAGTAACTGTGGCCCTAAAAGAAAAAATTAATCCATATACTCCTTTTGATAAATTAGTAACCATGGAAGCTATGGGCATCCCATTAGCCACCTCATTATCTTTAGAAATGAATATTCCATTCACCATCATTCGAAAACGATCTTATGGATTGCCAGATGAACAACCCGTGAAACAAAAAACAGGGTATTCAGAAGCAACCTTGTTTATTAACGGACTTAAAAAAAATGATTCTGTTGTGATTGTTGATGATGTACTAAGCACTGGTGGAACGCTTAAAGCGGTTCTTCACACGCTTGATCAAATGAATGTTAAAGTTAACGCTGTTTTTGTAGCCGTGGATAAAGGAGATGCCGCCAATAGACTCTCTTCAGAAACCAAAATTCCCATTGAATCACTTGTTCATATTAGCGTTACAGAAGAAAATGTACATGTCGATAGTAATTAATGAACAATAACAATATTTTTAATAGAAGATACGGTATGTAATTTAAATATAAAGGAGGAATCATCGATATGAATGAATCTATCCCGCCGCATTCCCATTGTCAGATTTGTGGAAAAGCAATTCCTGTTTCCGAAACTTTTTGTTCTGAAGAATGCAAAGAAAAATATAACGGTATGATGAAAAAAAGAAAACTGATGGTTTATGCCATGTATGCACTCATCGCAGTCATCGTTATTTTGTTTATGTTGAGATAAGGAGAAAAAATTATTCTGCAAGTTCTTCTTGCAGATCAATGACCATTTCCGTGAGTGCATCTTCAAAGACACTATGCCGATACTCTTTTGTCGATCCATCCGATAGATGTACTCTCGCAACAAAATCACGACCATCTTTTACAATTTCAATATGACAAACCGTTTCCATTGTTCGCTCCCTATTTTTATTGTAGTTCAATGCGGTATTCATCACCTGTATTTATATCTTTTGAACGGGAAACGTATATGAGGAAGGAACGAATTGAGAGTTATTATTGGGTGGATTATATATGAAAAATTTACGAAAAACAACTGTTGCCGGTATGTTTTATGATCAATCAGCTGATGGGTTACAAAAACAAATAGAATCATGTTTCACTCATAAACTAGGACCTGGTGACCTACCAAAAGAAACGGAATCAAAAAAGAATCTTATAGGAATCATCGTTCCCCATGCAGGTCTTGTCTGCTCAGGACCATTCGCAGCGCATGCGTACAGTGAACTTGTCACTCATGGATTCCCAGATGTATGCATTCTTATCGGACCGAACCATCAAGGAATGGGACCTAAAGTGGCAGTAGATACAACTGGAGAATGGGAAACACCATTGGGATCTTTATCTATCGATGAAACGATTAGTAATCAGCTTCCTTCATCAGTAATTACTGCTGATTCAGCTACACTTCATCAACAAGAAAACAGTCTCGAAGTACAACTACCATTCATCAAATTTTTAAGTAATCAATTCAAAAAAGAATGCTCGATTGTTCCAATGGTAATGTCTCAACAAGATTTGATTACAAGCAAACAAGTTGGAGAACAACTTAGTTCATTATTACACAAAGAGAAAAGAAATATTGCCATTATTGCTAGTTCTGATTTTTCACATGAAGGATATTCATATGGACGATTTCCTCCAGATGGTTTAACTGCTGATTCGTTTGCCAGAAAACAAGATAAAAAAGCACTTGATGTAATTCAAAAAAGTAATCCCGAAGAATTATTTCAAACAATTCAAAAGAACGGTATTTCAATGTGTGGATACGGACCAGTTATCTCCTTGTTAACCGTTGCTCAACAATACCCGAAGGTATCAGTAGAATTGCTTAAATATGGAACATCTTATGACACCTGTTCGGACAGTAACTCCTGTGTGGGTTATGGAGCATTATCTGTTACAAGTGAATAGGACATTGATAGCATATGAACCTAAAACCAATCAAGGATATTAGTATATCAGATACTAAATCATTACATGATTTTGTTAACGCATTATATGAATCTGGGGGGTTTACTGCAAAAAAAATCGGGTTAGGCGTTAATATTTTAGAGAAAATGAACAAGGAAAAAAAATGTGTTCGTTTTCTTTCATTTCCCGCCTGTATTTGTTCAACAGGCACCCGCGGTATCATCAAAGATATGATCAAAAATGATCTAGTGGATGTAATTATTACGACAGCAGGAACTCTTGATCATGATTTAGCTCGGGTGTGGCGTGATTATTATCATGGTTCATTTATCGCAGATGATAATGAGTTACATAAACATGGTATAAATCGACTTGGAAATATTTTCATTCCAAATGAGTGTTATGGCAGTATTCTTGAAGAAAAAATGCAACCTATTCTTGATGAATTATATAAAGAAAAAAAGAAATGGTCCACAAAAGAATTAGCCCAGGAATTTGGAAAACGTCTTGAACATGAACCAAAAGGAAAAGATTCTATCTTATATTGGGCTTGGAAAAAAAACGTTCCCATTTATGTTCCCGGTATTACTGATGGTGCTTTTGGTTCTCAACTCTGGATGTTTTATCAAACACATCGAGATTTTACAATAGATTTATTACAGGATGAACAAGATCTTTCAGATTTAGTCTTTGATGCAGAAAAAAGTGGTGCATTCATCATTGGTGGAGGAATCAGCAAACATCATACTATTTGGTGGAATCAGTTCAAAGATGGACTTGATTATACAGTATATATTACAACTGCTGTTGAATATGATGGAAGTCTCAGTGGTGCACAAACTAGAGAGGCTATATCATGGGGTAAGATAAAAGAACATTCAGATAACATTACCGTTGAGGGTGATGCTACCGTTCTCATGCCATTAATGATAGGGGCCTTGCTTGATCGATTACAACCAAAATAATAATTTCATTTGACGTTTAATCTGATCGGGAAGATCAGGTAACGGTTTCTTTTGTATCATCTTTTCAGCCGTATCAACATAGGTTTCAACGGTTAAATCAAAAAACCACTCTCCATATGATTCATCTGCTTTTGCAGGTGATCCAATATAACCTTTGGTGATTCCAAGTTGTTTAAATGATTTAAAAGCAGCAGATGACGAATTTAATTTTTCTGTAAATTCAAAAGAGAGATCCTTATATGACTTATCAACTAATTCAGGATGAGAATGTTTCATCAATGAGGTTTCCCTAAACCCAGCATGCACTTCGTTTTTGGTATCAAATCCCACCGTTGGTTCCCTTTTTTTTATCTGATCACTATAAAACATTGCACTCCATGGTTCACAAATTATAATGTCATATTTTCGTTGTAATTTTCGTTTTGCAGCATGAATACCTTTAAGGTGGGCTAATGCCATATGATACGTACAAATCATTAAATAGGTAAACCCTTGAGATGCTATCATTTTTCCATAGGCATAAATCACTTTTTTTATTACAGTTGAGGATACTGAAACAGTACCGGGAAAATCCGTGTTAAATCCAGCAAAACCTAACGGAATTACGGGAAGGAGAACAAAAGTAAATGATGGATGCTTTTTTTGCAATGTAATAATTGCCTGTTGAACAGTATCCTGAGATGTTAACAGATCAGTTCCTACCGGAAGATGGGGGCCATGTTCTTCTAAAGGACTGATTGGTAAAAAAAAGAGTGTTTTCGACCGGTCTAACTCATCAATTTGCTTCCAAGATAACTTCTCAAAACGAATAATTGATTCATGCAAATGGTGATTATCCTTCTTCATGTTTTCCATAGGTTGTCACCTGACATCCATCCTCAGTAATAATCAGAGTATGTTCTTTTTGAGAGACCATCCCGTTATTTTGTTCAATTAATTGAGGAAAATGATGAACCATTCCTTTTTGTTCCAACCATAGTAATGAACGATCAACATTTGAAATGATTCCTTCACACCACCTAGAAGCAAAAGGAAGGGAATGAAAATGATGCTGTAATTTCTTTATCATCAATCGACTACGACGATCACGAAGCCTGCGGAAATTCATTCCATTTTTCAACAAATAGATATGACTACCAGATCCTGAGATCACATGACCTGAACCAGTAGTTGCAAATGGTTCAACAGCGATCACATCATCTTTACGAGGTTTTCGATGAAATGACCTCGAAGCAATACTAGGAACAGACATTCCAGAATGAAGATTATATCGATTCAAACTATGACCAGTTAAGTTATCAATGGGTTTAAACCCATATTCTTTAATAGTTTCCTCTACCTTTTTTCCAATATTTGAAAGATTAACACCCGGTTTCATTAATTTAATAGCTTCAGCTAATGCATCAGATGATGCTTGGCGTAAGGAATCAAACTCATTTGTTTCAACTTCAATAGTAACCGCAGTATCAGCAATATATCCATCAACATGAGATCCAACATCGACTTTGACAACATCGCCTTTATGGAAAACATGTCTGTCATCTGTTGGAGGTGTAAAATGAGCAGCTATATGATTTATTGAAATATTTGTTGGAAACGCAATACCATCTCCATTATCCTTAATGATTGATTCAATTTCATCAACGATTTCAGAAAAAGAAACACCAGGTTTAATGTGATCTGCTGCAGTATCCCGAGCGGTTGCTGCAATTCGTCCAGCTTTCATATACTTATCATAGACATCCTCATTCATTCACCATCACTCACATTCAAAATCATATCAGATGAAACACTACCTTTTCTTAGAATTTTCGGGTGAGACCCAGTCACATCTACTATGGTGGTTGGTTTATCAAATCTAGGACCATCATCCACAAATACTTCAATCATTTCCGGTTTAAACATCTTACGGATTTCAGAGACTTTCTCAGGTGGCAATTGCCCATGAATATTTGCACTGGTTGCAACTAAAGGCCCAGTTTTTTTAATAATCTTTAAGGCAACCAAATCATTGGGAATTCTTACAGCTACTGTGTTTTTTCCTGCTGTTACTTCTGAAGGGATGCTCTCTTTCTTTTTACAAACAAGAGTGATCTTACCGGGTAAAAAATGGGAAAGTAATTTTTTGGCTAATGGAGATAAAAAAACATAATCTAAAACCATGTTTTTATCAGAAAACGCAACAGGCAATGGTAACGATTTCGGTCTGTCCTTTATTGAAAAAAGACGTAAAACTGCGTTTCTCTCATCGATTTTTGCTCCCATTGCATACAATGTATCAGTTGGGTATACGATGAGATGGCCATGTTCTACTGCATTAACAGCGCGATTAAGAATCGTTTCATCCATACTCGTTACTCTTCTTTTCTTATAAAATCACCAAGGGTAAGACCTTGACTCGGTTTTTGAGAAACAGGAGCATGGACTTCTTTAACTTCTTCAAACAAGGTTATGGATAATTCTTTTTCTAGTTTTTTTGCAACATCATCTGAAGGTCTTAGCTCGCCATTCTCAATCTTTGAAATGGTAACTGTTCGTTCACCGATATTAAACCCAAGTTTTTCACGAGTTAATCCTTTTTCCTTACGAGCTGCTTTAATGATTGAGCCCCAATCTGAGATTATCTCCCGGTCCATTTTTTGATACACATCTTTTTCACGATGTCGTCGTTGACGTCTCAACAAAGAACGTTGCACACGTTCAGGTGTTCCTCTGACTTCTTTAACACCCTTGCCATGTTTCATACAAATAGGGCACAGCATCATTTTCACACTATCAACCATTGCTGGTTTACAGTGTCCTCCACAATCTTTTCCGCATAATTCACATTGCATGTAAAGATCCCACTCCACAAATCAAAATTTATAGTTTTCCAACTTTATTGCATGTATTATTTATGTACTAATAGCTAGATTTTTTTTCAGACATTATCATTTTCTTAAATCAATCCAGCTTTTTGAAGTGTCATTAAGTCCTCAGTACTTAATTTCTCTCCTTTTTTGAATCGTTCGAAGATATCATTAGCTTCTTTATGCATTGATGTTTTCTCTGCTTTCTTCTTCTTTTTGTATGTGGATTCCTTCAAAGAAGTTAATTCTCGTTCGATTTCATGAATTCGGTCGACATGAGCAATAAAGTTTTTATGAACATCATCAGCTTTGATCTTAGTGTTCACAATACTTTCCTGAATTTTGTTAACTTTTTTAATATGATTGTCAAGTTTGTTAATAAGTTTAATCATTTCTTCATGTTCTTGTTGTGCTCTTGAAGCAAGTTCTTCAACGGTTTCATGATGTTTTTCTGCTTTTTGTTTGAAAACCTCTTTTTCCTCAAATGCCTTTTTTAATTTCGGATCTTTGCTAATTTCTTCTTCTTGTTTCTTTATTTTCGCATTAATCCCCGAAATAGTTTCAATAAGTTTTTTTTCTTTCTGAGGAGACATAGCCTGAGTCATTTGTTCAGTTTCCAAAGCGCGAAGTTGTTTTCGAAGTTTGACCAGATCCTCTCCACTTCCCAAAGTGCGTTTTCGTTCTAATGAGCGGATTTCTTTTTTCACATCCTTACTTTTCTCATTAAGTTGATTCCGTTGACCTTTTGCATGTTTGACTCGATCGTTTAAATCATCTCGTCTCTTCTTGTGATCATGAATTTGATTTCGTATTGATCGAATAGTTGCATTGATCTTATCTCGTTCTTCTGCAAGTTGTTTGGATTCTTTATGAAGTCCATCTCGTTTTTCCTTGAGTTCATTTGCAATTGATTGCAAATCATCTCTTTTCGCTCTTAATTGTTCGATCGTTTCAGCCATGACAATCCTCTATTTTCTCTGTTTTAACTTTAGGGTAAAATAAGAAGTGTTTCTTAAGTATTTCGAGTGATTTAGCATTTAATCCCATATAAACATTTTGATATTGAGAATCAAGCCAATATTATCAAAGTTTACCTATATATATCTTTGGTAGTAGGAGCAAGGGATCAAAACAATACAATGATTTTATGAGTTTAGGCGATAAAAATATTTTTAAATAGAAAACAGTGAATACCTTAAAATAAGTAAGTGGCGAATGGTGAAAAAAGTCGATGATTAATACTATTGAACAGTTTGGAAGAAACGCTGGCTTTGTCTGGGATGTACTCTCAGAAAATGGACCATTACCAATCGATGAAATTGTTAACAAAACACACCTTCGTTTGTATGAAGTAGAAATTGCTATCGGTTGGCTAGCCCGAGAAAATAAAATCTCTCACCATCAAGGCCAATACTTGATTTCCTCAACGAATTTAACCTCAAGTATCGGATCAAACGCGGGAATACTCTGGCACGTACTTGATGAATGTGGAAAATCTACTGTTCAGGATATGTTAAAACAATCTCATCTTCCAACTCAGGAAATTTACAAGGCTATCGGTTGGCTAGCCCGAGAAGAGAAACTTACCATAAACCTAGGATGAAACTCAGGTCCCATAATAATCATTTTTTATCTTGTTATCATCTAATCTTAATCCGTTGTTTATCGGGAGGGGACAACTATTAAAGAGAGAACAATAATTACCCTGAACATTCCATCAGATAAACCACTTAACTGAATGGTGATATCAATGAATGAATTCCTCAAAGAACAACTAGATTTACAGTACTTTTCCGATCATGGATACACTCGAAAAAAATGTTCAAATTGCGGTTCTTATTTTTGGACCTTAGACCCAAAAATGGACCAATGTGGAGATCAACCCTGTGTACCATTCCATTTTATTCATAATCCTCTTGGAAAAAAACAATTAACCCTTTCTGAAGTAAGAGAATCTTTTCTCTCTTATTTCCAACATCATAATCATACCCGTTTACTTTATCCAAAAACAGGTGAGCGATACCCGGTTGTTGCTCGATGGCGATCGGATATTTATCTTACTATAGCATCCATTGCTGATTTTCAACCACATGTCACCTCAGGGGAAGTTCCACCACCGGCCAATCCATTAGCTATTTCACAACCCTGTATTCGATTAAATGATTTAGATGAAGTTGGAAAAAGCGGACGACATCTTACAACCTTTGAAATGATGGGGCATCATGCATTCAATAAAAACACAGATGAAATCTACTGGAAAGAACAAACAGTACTCTATTGTGATGATTTTTTTGTAAACACCATTGGTCTTCCACGAGAAGCAATAACATATAAAGAACAACTCTGGCATGGTGGAGGAAATGCTGGACCTTGTTTGGAAGTGCTTGCTGGTGGACTGGAGATTGCAACCCTTGTTTTTATGAACATGAAAGAGGCAGACAATGGAGAATACACCATTGGCAAAGAAACCTATGAACAAAACCCGCTGAACATCGTTGATACTGGGTATGGACTTGAAAGAATCGCTTGGATCACTCAAGGATCTAAAACCGTGTATGAAACTGTATTCCCTCAAATTATAGAATGGATTCGGAATCATACCAATGAAACTGCTGATGAGCGGTTGATCATGTCATTAGCAGATCATACCAAAAGCTTAGCTTTTATGCTTGGTGATGGCATTGTTCCATCAAATGTAAAATCAGGCTATCTTGCACGGCTATTAATCAGACGCTGCCTTCGTTTCATCGAACAACTCAACATTAATGAATCACTTGAAGAAATCATTGATTTGCATATTAACCAATTAAAAAATGATTTTCCATCCCTATCTGATCAGCAAACACAGATTCATGATATGATTCAAACAGAAACAAAAAGGTATCATGAAACCTTACAAAAAGGAAAAAATATGGTGCATCGATTATTAAAGGAAAATAAAAAAATCGATGATACCACATTAATCACTCTGTATGACACTCATGGTATGCCACCGGATATCGTCCAATCAATAGCAGAGAAACAAAATGTAACCGTGAACATTCCAGATAATTTTGAATCGATGGTTGCTGAATTACATTCTAAAGAAGAAAAACAAACACAGGAACAAAAACAACAACGAGACCTTCCAAAAACAATTCCCGTATATTATGATGATCATTATCAAAAGGAATTTGATGCGAAAATTCTTTGGACAGAACAAGTAGAAAAAAATAAAACCCTCGCTATTTTTGATCAAACCACGTTTTATCCAGATGGTGGCGGACAACCAGGAGATCATGGCAAAATAACCACATCTTCAGGGAATAAACTTTACGTTGAACATGTAACCAAAGAGGGAACTGCAATTCTTCATCATATTAATGGTATTGTTTCAGTTGGAGATAAAATCCATGGGGAAATTGATTGGAATCGACGATATCAACTCATGAAACATCACACTGGAACACACGTAGTAAATGGTGCTTTACAAAAAGTTCTTGGAGATCATATCTGGCAAGCTGGATCACAATTAGCAGTAGAAAACGCTCGTTTTGATTTCGCGCATTTCAAAAGCTTATCTGAAGAAGAAATCAAAGAAGTTGAAAAACAAGCTAATCAATTCATCAATGAGGAAATATGTGTTGAAAAACATGTTTTTGATAGAAATACAGCTGAGAAAAAATACGGATTCAGATTATACCAAGGAGGTGTTCCACCCGGAAATAGCATTCGTGTGTTAAACATTCCTGGTGTTGATGTTGAAGCTTGTGGTGGAACACATCTGAATAATATTGGAGAAATCGAAAAAATAAGGATTTTGAAATCTGAACGTATCCAGGATGGTGTGAACCGAGTGTTCTTTGCAGCTGGAGACATGGTCGATGCATATCAAAAAGAGGAACAACACTTGTTTGAAACAATTGTTTCTACCTTGGATGGAGTGTATCAGATCAATCAACATGATGATATATCTAAACAACTATCTGTTATTTCAGATCAGTTTTCCGTTCCGATTGATCAACTTTCAAAAACACTTAAACGATTTTTGAAAGAATCCAAAGATTTACTTCCAAAAAATAAAGAAGTTGATACGTTAATTGATGCTGGTAATCATTTGTTTACGGTTTGGAAAAAATCAAAGAAAAAGAAGAAATCAATCTCAGAAGAAGAAATTACTTCTTTAGTTAATCAAGCAGAATCGATTACTGGGACAAATATAAAGGTGCTTACGGCAAAAACAACTACTGAATCAAATGCAACAGCTGGAGCACTTATCGAACAAGGTGGCATCGTTGTTCATATTTATGATGGGAAGAAAATAACTTCAGCTGCTTCAGAGGATGTTGATATCGATCTACGAAAAGAAATCGCACCAACAGTAGGAACGATGATTGGTGGAAGTGGTGGTGGTCGACCAAAAATGACGCAAAGTGGTGGACCAAAAAAGGAAAATATTGACAAAGCCTTAGAAAAAGCTAAAGCATTGACCATAGATGCATTGAAACAAGATTGAAACTAAATCAAAACACAAAAAGAGAAGAAAAGTAGGTATTTAAAAAAAGAATATTTAAAATTTAATGGTTAAATGAGCAATAGTAATAATAATCATCGTTGCAACACTCATGGCCACAACAAACCATGGTGGAATCTTAACTGATGATTTTTCTTCAGCATCGAAATATCGAATAAGTCCTGCAGATGAATGGAATCCTTCACCTTTATCTTTCTTAGCCATATGTATTCATCGACCTCTTGTAAATGTTAATATCAGTAACATAGATACCATCTATTTATGTTTTTCTCTTCACTATCTTGTTTTGAGCAAAAATCTAAATAGCGTTTTTTCATACATACTTCAAAAGGGTGAGATAATTATGAAGGAAATTGACACGCTGATAAAAAAGGCCTTAAAACTCAAAGAAAGTGGGCTTACTGATCATGAAATTGCTGATGACCTTAATGTTTCAAAGGAAACAGCCGTTTGGCTTCTTAACAAAGGAAAAGATAAAAAACCCGAGGGAGACGTCAAAATAGGATGGACAAGCATTGGAGTCTATCCATCAAGAATGGGATTTATTGCTGATGCTCTTTGCGATGTTCTCTTAGAAGAAATGGAAAAAAATGAGTTGCAAATAGACACTGTTGTCGGTGTTGCATTGAATGGAATCCCCTATGCTACATTTGTTGCTGAAAAACTTGGTTTGGAACTAGCGGTCTTCCGACCACATTATGAAAAACCTGGTTTGTTCTCTTCTAATTTTGCAACAGTGAAAGATAAAAACGTAGTCATCGTAGATGACATGGTTGGAACTGGTGAAACATTCCGAAAAGCAATTAATTCTACCAAAGAGGAAAAAGGAAAACCTCAATTGTGTCTTGCGATTTTAAATAAACGAGCACAAGATACTATTAGCAAGGTTCCATTACGTGCATTGATTCGAGCACGAGTCATCTAAAGGAATCTACTATTTTCTTTCTTTTTCTCTTTTTTCATGAGTAAAGCATTTAAAATATTGTCTTATGGTGCGAAAGTATGCATTGGGCTGACGTCTTAGCAAAAAAACTTGCTCCGAAAGCAGATCATCATGTGCTGGCTACTGGAATTACTCCATCAGGACCCATTCATATTGGAAACATGAGGGAGGTCCTTACGACAGATGCAGTATATCGATCACTGATCAAACAGGGAGCAGATGCAGAATTCATTTACATCGCTGATGATTACGATCATTTACGGAAGGTCTATCCTTATCTACCAAAAACCTATGAGCAATATGTGGGAAAACCTATCTCTGAAATCCCCTGTCCCTGTGGCGAACATGACAGTTACGCAGATCATTATTTATTTGCTTTTCTTGATTCATTACAAGAAATAGGAATCGAGCCAACTGTTTATCGAGCAAATGAAATGTATAAAACCGGTGTATATCAGAAAGCTATTGAAACTGCATTAGAAAAAACGAATGAGATTAAGGAAATCATCGAACGAGTTTCAAAACGAACACTACCAAAACATTGGCTACCATTTAATGTGAAATGTGAGAAATGTCATCGATTAACCACTACTAAACCAGAGCTATATGAATATCCTTATATTGAATATAGTTGTGAATGTGGTCATTCAGGCAAATGTGATATTCGAAAGGATGACATCGGCAAACTCCCTTGGCGAGTGGATTGGCCCGCTCGATGGAAAATATTAGGAGTAACCTTTGAACCATTTGGAAAGGATCTTGGAACCACGGGTGGAGCTAGAGAGACCGGTGAAGAGATCGTTGAAAAAATCTATGATTACAAACCACCAGACTACACTATGTATGAATTCATCCTTCTCAAAGGAAAAGGAGCAATGCATAGTTCAAAAGGAACGGCGCTAAGTGCAAATGAAATGTTACAGATGACACCGCCTGAAGTATTACGATTTTTAATTATGAAAAATCAACCAACGAAACATATTACTTTTGATCCTGGATTTGGCTTGTTGAATCTCGTGGATGAATATGATCAAGTGGAACGAATGTATTTTGGTGAAGAAGAACGCATCAAAGGCTGGAAGGATTTAGATGCAGTTTATGAATTATCCCAACCTAGCCGTATTCCAACATCGATTCCATATCAAATCCCATTCCGACATTTGGTAACGGTCGTTCAAATCGGAGAATCATGGGAAGATATCAAAAACATCTTGTATCGAACCGGACAACTTCCTGATACCATTAGTGAAGAAGATGAACATCATTTGAAACGAAGGATGGAACATGCAGAATACTGGTTAGATCATTTCGCTCCAAAAGCAGTTCGATTCAAAGTCCAAAAAAAGCTTCCAAACATTGATTTTTCAGATGAAGAAAAAAAAGTTTTACAAGAAATTGCGTCCAATGCAAACACGATTTCATGGACTGCTGAAAACATTCATAATCTGATTTACAATATCGCTGAAGACCAAAGTCTTTCACCAAAAAAAGCATTCACTGCAGTGTACAAGGCAATTCTTGGAGAAAAACGAGGGCCTCGCGCTGGATTTTTCTTATCAAATCTAGATCAATCCTTTGTCATCAACCGATTCTCGGAAGCAAGCAGTTAAATACACAATTATTTCTTTCATTTTTTTATCAATATGAAGGTTTACGTTGAAGTTTACGGTTGTACAGCAAATAAAAGTGATGCGAATCTACTCAAAGGACTCATTCACAAGCATCCACAACACCATCTTGTCACCAACGTAGATGATGCGGATGTGCTTGTCATTCTTACTTGTACGGTGATTGATACTACGGAACAACGCATGCTTCATCGAATCAAAGAACTAGTAAACACAGAAAAAAAAGTAGTGATCGCTGGATGTATGGCTTCTGTGCAACAAGACCTATTAAAAGATCATTTCCAACAAGCGTTGCTTTTACCACCACGAAAGATACATCAATTCTTTGACTTGCTTGATAATAAAAAACTTGATGAAAGCATGTCTCAAAAAGCATTTGCCCCAAAACAATGCTCACAGCTTATTGCTCCAATTGCTATTGCCGAAGGATGTCTTTTTTCTTGTACGTATTGCATTACTCATTTAGCACGAGGAAACCTTTATAGTTATCCAGAGAAAGCAATTATTTCTTCAGTAAAAGATGCAATTAATCAAGGCTGTAAAGAAATCCAGATCACTGCTCAGGACACTGCTTCATACGGATTAGATCAACACTCTTCATTACCACATCTTCTTAACAACATCGTAACCATTTCAGATTCTATAATGATTCGGGTGGGGATGATGAATCCACGAACAGCTTCAAAGATTCTACCAGACCTTTTACCTCTTTTTAATCATCCTCAGATCTATTCATTTTTACATCTTCCCATTCAATCAGGAAATAATACGATTTTACAAAAAATGAATCGGGGATATCATGTAGAAGACGCAGAAAAAATCATATCTGAATTTCGAATGAAGAATCCAGATCTTACTCTTTCCACTGATGCAATCGTTGGATTTCCTGGAGAAACAAATGAACAATTCAACCAAACAAAACAAGTATTACAACGAATAAAACCAGACGTGGTAAACATCACCCGGTTTTCCGCTCGACCATTTACGAAAGCAAAAAAAATGGAAGGACGAATCCGAACTGAAATCGTAAAACAACGATCCAGAGAACTCACCGCTCTTTGTAAGAAACTAACTAGAGATCGAAACAAGCGATACCTTGGTAAAAGCATGAACGTACTTACCTTAACAAAAGGAACAAAACAAACCACCATCGCTAGATCAATGAATTACAAACCAGTCATCATACCAAAACAAGTACCACTCGGAGAACAAAGATTAGTTGAAATCACTAATGCAACTGAAACCCATCTCGTCGGAATGCTTAAATAGAAATAATGATATTAGTTTGTGAGTGGACGGGATGATACGAGTTGCAATAAATGGATTCGGAAGAATAGGAAGAAATGTTCTTCGTGCTGCAGTAGCACATGAACAATATGGAAAAACATTTGAAATCGTTGCAATAAACGATTTAGGTAATGTTGATATTCTCGCACATCTTCTCAAATATGATTCAGTGTACGGTCGGTTCAAAGGAACCGTTGAAAAACAAGAAGATGGCATTCAAGTTAACAATAAATTCATCAAATTTTTCTCACAAGTAAACCCTGAAAAACTTCCCTGGAAAGATTATGATATCGATGTTGCTATTGAAGCAACAGGATTATTCAGGAAAAGAGAAGGGGCAATGAAACATTTACATGCCGGTGCAGATAAAGTTGTTATTTCAGCACCAGCGACAAATCCAGATTTCACTGTTGTATTAGGAGTAAATGAACATGAATATAATCAAGAACAACACCGCATAATCTCCAATGCATCCTGTACAACAAATAGTCTTGCACCACCAATAAAAGTTCTCCAGGATAATTTTGGTATCGAAGAAGGATTAATGACCACCATTCATTCATACACAGGCGATCAACGGATTCTTGATTTCCCACATAAAGATTTTAGAAGAGCACGAGCTGCAGCAACCAGCATCATTCCAACCACCACTGGTGCTGCAAAAGCAGTCACCCTCGTTCTTCCGTCATTAAAAGGAAAACTTGATGGTATGGCTGTACGAGTACCAACACCGGATGGATCACTAACTGATTTTACCTGTAGATTATCTAAAGATGTGACTAGAGATGAAGTGAACCATGCATTAAAACATGCATCGGAAACAAATTTGCAAGGAATCATGGAATACACCGAAGAACCAATCGTCAGTGTTGATATCATCGGTAATCCTCATTCATCAATTATTGATGGATTAAGCACCAAAATGATTGGCGATCATGGAAGTTTCATTAAAGTGCTCTCATGGTATGACAACGAATGGGGTTATTCTAATCGATTAGTTGATCTCATTCAATATTTGTATAATACCGATGAGCAACAAAAACAAGTTAACATCGCACAGCAAAGCATATAATTTTTTAATCTTAGATTTTTTTTCTTATTTTTTTCACATATACTTTTAAATAACGCTTCATTGATTACCATATGCTGTTGGAGGCGCTGAGGAAATATGATGGAAGTCAATACACTTGATGATATTTCAGTAACTAAAAAAACCGTTTTTTTACGCGTAGATTTTAATATGCCACTTGATAAAAAAACCTTAGAAATCCTTGATACCACACGAATGAAACGAGTATTACCAACAATAAAAGAACTTGTTTCAAAACAAGCAAAAACCGTAATAATAGCTCATCAAGGACGAAAAGACAGTTGGGATTTTACTTCATTGAAACAACATGCGGAAGTTTTTGAAAAACTTCTTGGTTCACCCGTTAGTTTCGTTGAAGATATCTATGGTGACCAAGCAAAACAAGCAATTAAAAAATTGCAGCCTGGCGAGGTTTTGTTTTTAGATAATGTCCGAAAACTTGAGTATGAAACAAGTAAAAAATCTGCTCAGGTACATGCGCAAACACCATTTATCCAAACACTTTCACCACTTGGCGATGTGTTTGTTAATGATGCATTTGCTGCTGCTCACCGATCGCAATGTTCATTGATTGGTTTTACGCCACTACTTCCGTCTTGTGCAGGAAGATTAATGGAAGAAGAAGTGACTACATTATCTAGAGTAATGAAAAACCCAGAAAAACCATGTGTGTTCTTATTTGGTGGAGCAAAATATTCAGATATCATTGTGACTATTGAACGAGTACTTCAGAATAATACTGCTGATCAAATTTTGTTAACCGGGCTTCCAGCGAATGCGTTTTTACATGCTCAAGGACATGATCTTGGATCAGGAAATGAAAAAGCATTATTAGATGAAGGTAATGAAACGTTATTTTCACAAATTAAAACACTCATGGAAAACTATGATGATGCAATTGTATTACCAACAGATTTTGGGATTGAACAAAACGGGAAACGTAACGAGATAATGATAAAAGATTTACCAACAGATAAGGCCTTGTTTGACATTGGATCGGAAACAATTAAAGATTACAAAAAAATACTAAAGCAAGCAAAAACCATTTTCTTATCAGGACCCTGTGGTGTGTTTGAACAAGACATCTTTATGAAAGGAACCAAAGAAATCTTTACGTATGTATCAGAATCAGATGCTTTTTCCATTGTTGGTGGAGGTCATACGGTTGCAGCTGTCAAACAACTCAACCTACAAGATCATATTTCTCATATTAGTACTGGCGGCGGCAGTCTTGAGAAATTTATGATGGGTGAAAAACTTCCAGTCATTGAAGCACTCAAACAATCTAAGATCAATCAACCAATTGCTACAAAATAATAAAGGAAAAAAAGAGTTTTTTTCTTGTAGAAACAATCAAATACCTCAATCCTATTTTTCCATTTCCAACTCATATTATTTGGGCTGATAGATCAGCTCGGAAGATCGCTACCTTCGCAAGGTAGAGGCCGCGGGTTCAAATCCCGCTCAGTCCATACCGCCTACTCCTGCTAATTTTTTTTGATAAAGTGTCATTTTTGGTGTTTATCGATTTTTTTAGCAAACATAGTAGTTTAACTCCTCATAGCGAAATCAATAATTCTTAATAAAAAAATTTGTATCTATCATTATTTTTTGTTAGAAAAATTGTTTCTTAAAAAAATTTTTTCATAACATCATATACTATTTTATTATATCTAATATAGTAAGTGCAATAATACCTGCGTAACTACCTACAAAAAATGATTATAAATGTTACAATTATCTTTTTAATAGGGATGGGATGTTAAACGAAAAGCAGATGGGAAGATAGCACATCATTCATTGAGAATGTAAAAGGTGCTGTTGGAATTGGAGCATTAGTAATGCTCATTGCATTTCTTGTTAGTGCCGGAGTTGCTGCTTCAGTTTTCATTCAATCAAGTAACACTCTACAAATACAATCCTTAAAAACAGGACGACAAACAACAGAAGAATTAGCATCAGGTCTAAAAGTTAATGAAATAATCGGACAAAAAGGAGATTATGGGATCCATTATCTTGGAATCCTTGTTCAAACCAAACCAGGTTCTCCACCAATAAACTTAAACAATAGTTATATCTTGATTAGTGAAGGGAGTCAAAAATCATTGCTCCATTATGGAGGATATAACAATCCAGATATTTTTAAAAATCCGGCTAGAGGAGATTATTTTGAGGATGTCTTAGAAAAAATTAGAGAATGTACTCGAGAATCATTTGGTATTGGTGTATTGCAAGATACAGACAATTCAATCACACAAACAAACCCAGTATTAACCCGAGGAGATAAAGCAATATTGTATGTTGTTTGTGATGAATACACTGATTTTTTATTGTATACTGGTGGGAATGGGCAGGATGGACCATTGTTTGGTACAACATTTTTACATTTTGAATCTACAGATAATATGGCATATTATGATGAAGAGGTAAGTGACAATGAAGATTATGATAATACTGAAGATATTTTCATCGATTATCATGATGGAGGGACATATTCTCCAATTGCCGATCAAATTATAGCAGGAACCGCACCTGCTGATGGAACAGTATACTCAAATCTTAATTCATCGGACGGTGATTGGTCACTAGATTCATATAACAGTGGAGGTAGTGGCTGGTCATCTTCATCTGATTTTATAGGATTTGATGATGATTCAGATGAAGCATATACAGCTGGCCAAGATATTTTAGTTGCTGGAACAAGAAATTATCTTTCTGCAGGACTATTATTACCCGAAGGACAACACCTGGATTGGACTGATGAAGGTAGTTATGGTATAGATTCATATGATGAAACTAATGGTAATGGTTGGGATGAAACATCTGATTTCTTGGGTCAAGATCTTGATCAGGATGGAGCATACACCAGCGCAGCAGACCAAACACTAACAGGAAACGGAAACGAACCACCAACCGGAACCACTCTCACCCCTGGAGAAGACCCCGACTGGACCATAAACTCTTATGACAAAAACAACGGAGGAAACTGGGACAACAACAACGACCTACTAGCAATCGACAACGACTCAGACGGAGCATACACGGATGCTGTGGATGTTTTAATTGATGCAGATGGTGATTCAACTTCTGGATCTGGATCTACAAGTTTATCATCAGGAGATTCTCTTTATGACATTGAATCTAATGACTTTATCGTATCAAATAATTTGATTTCTCCATCTATTGTCTGGCAGGATAGTGATAATGATTCAAAATATACCAATCAGGCAGATATTGTACTTGGTGGAGTGGCTCCTCCAGTTCAGACTATTTTAGAATCTTCAAATCCATTTACTACTGCTCCAATCATTTCTTTTGTTGACCAAGGTACATCTAACTTATGGGAATCTGGAAACGATTTAATTATACAGGATGATGACAAAGATGACGTGTATACTTCGTCTGCAGACATATTCATTGACAGTGACGGAATTGTAACATCAGATGCTGGTAGCCAGGATATTTCTACTGCTGGAACCCAACTATTTCCCTTTTCTTCATCTGACGATATTTATTGGTTTGACAATGATAGTTCCAGTGACTGGTCATCAGGAGATGGACTCTGGCTTAGTGGAGGCGTGGAAAATAATATTTATAATACCTCTGAAGGGGATGAAGCAATTATTTCAGGTAATTTAATTGATGAATCAAGTATAGGTGTAGAATTAGACAATAGTAATCCAGTTGATAATTTTGCATATGCAGAAGGAGGAGGATATTCCAGTGGAAAGGATATCTTTTATGAAACTGTTGCAGGAGAGTTGACATATTCAGCTAATGCAGATTCTATCATAGCAGGATCTGGAACAACACCAGATTCAGGGGACACACTAATTACATCCAATCCTTTTACCGATGCACCGCAAATAGCATTTTATGATGATGGATCAACCATTTACGAAGATGGTAATGATGCAATTATTCTTGATTATCATAATGGAGGAACATATTCAGATTCAAATGAAACAGTAGTATTAGGCATTCCTTCTGACGGAGAAACAGGGATAAATGTTGCATCGACAGCAGGATGGGTTAAGGAGAACAACAATATTTGGAATCCCGGGGAAGATATATTTATAGAACAAATAACCGAAATGTTTACTTATTCTAGAGAAGAGGATATGATTATAGCTGGGGCAGCCCCCTCAGGTGGTACTCTATACACCTTAACAAACGCTTTCGACAACGAATGGACACAACTCAAATCCTACGATGCAAATGATAATGGAGGGGACTGGGACAGCACCACCGACTGCATCATTATCGACAATCACGGCGACCCCACCCAACACAAATACTCAGCCACTGCAGATACGTCTATTGCTGGAAATCCGCCCGCAGATGGTGAACCATATGATTTTGACAATGCTTTTGATCCTGAGTGGACTAATCTATTAACATATAACCGAAACACTAATGGTAATCCATGGAATGAAAATGAGGATGCAATCATTCTTGATACTTATGGAGACCTAAGCGAAAATAGATATTCTGATGATGCAGACACTCAAGTTGCAGGATCACCTCCACCAGATGGAACTTCATATACTGTCTTAGACGGTTTTGTTGTAGGTTGGGATCTTGACACTTATGATAATGAAGATGGGGGAGATTGGAGTGGTGCAGATGATTTTATCGGAATTGACCGTGATAGAGATACCTTTGTAACAAGACAAGCTGATGTATTAATTGATGGAGATGGAAATTTTAGTAACGGAACAGGAGCAAGCGAAGGATCTGTAAATGTAAACTTATCATTGGGGGATCCCCTAACAGATTTAGAAGATATTTATGGTTCAGGTGCAGGTTTGTATTATTATGATGATAATCATAATGGACTATATGATATAAATGAAGATATTATTTTAGATACCACATTCAATGAACCAGTTAATCATCTTCTTAATGTAACAGGTTTTTGTTTTCTTCATGAGTTAGAAGAACGAATTGATGTTTTCGGAAGAGTGATTCCTGAAATCGGATCGCCAGGCGTTATTTCATTTACTACTCCAAAAGCTTATACTGATGGAGTGTTTAAATTACAATGATTCTTTTTATTCTGTGAAGTATTAACCGATTTCAAAAAAATTAGATTAATATTCCCAATAAATGAATTACCCTATCTTTTTTGCATATAGTTAATAGAATTAAAATAAAAAAATATGCTGCATAAACTGAAATCACTCCATGATATTTCATACGAAACGAACTTCCCAATCCACCAAATGTGATATGTTCTCCACATCATCCCGTTATACTCTTTCATAAAGGGTTTAAATACCTATTCAGTGAAAGAGTCGGTTTAGTCCAATTTATATTTTGTTAAAATGACATTTTTCGATTTATTTGGTACGAAAATAAATTTTATTAGAAATTTTTATCACTTTCAACAGGAGAAAAAAAGAGTGATGAAAAAGTCACAGTTTGTAGAAGAGTAATCTTCAAATAAGAGTTGATTATAATATAGGATTAAAATATTGTGTGTGAGGTAATTATGTGGCTTCAATTACGGTTATATTTACTTGTTGGATTGTTATTTGCTATTTTGTATGGTATCATTGCTGCTATTGGGTTTCTTTTAGGCGTGCAGGGTATGACCTATTACTTTTTTTTAATTGGTTTTGCTTTGGTTTTGGTGTTAATTCAGTTTATGATTGGTCCGAAAACCGTTGAATGGTCGATGAAAGTTAAATATGTTTCAGCTGAGGAGTATCCTGAACTTCATCAGATGATTAGTAATCTGAGTGCAAAAGCTGGCCTTTCAAAAACTCCTAAGATCGGTGTTTCACAATTACAGATTCCTAATGCGTTTGCTTTTGGAAGATCAAAAAAGGATGCGCGTGTTTGTGTAACTAAAGGTATTTTGGATTTACTTGATAAGGAAGAGTTAAGAGCTGTGCTTGGTCATGAAATCTCACATGTTAAACATCATGATGTCGCAGTGATTACTCTGCTCAGTGTAGTTCCTATGATTATGTACATGATTTATATCGCGTTTTTTTGGGGTGGAATGTTTGGTCGTAGACGTGATACTGGTGGCATGATTGCTATTGGATTACTTGCATTGGTTGTGTATTTTATCACGAATCTTTTAGTAATGTATGGATCTAGAATTCGGGAGTATTATGCTGATTTGGGGAGTGCTGAACTTGGAAATCAACCACATTATCTAGCTACAGCATTGTATAAATTGTCTCTTGGTAGTGCTCAAGCTTCTCGGAAAACGTTAAAGCAAGCTGAAGGAATGAAAGCATTTTTTTTAAATGATCCATCTAGAGCAAAAGAAGAAATTAGGGATTTAAAAGATATTGATCTAGATATGAGTGGAACTATTGATCAACATGAATTGATGATGCTTCAATCACAAAAAATCAAATTAAGAAAAGGAGACCGGCTCATGGAAGTGTTAAGTACACATCCAAATATGGTGAAACGAATTAAGCATCTTGCTTCATTGCAACAATAAAATCGTTTGATTATTTTTTAAAGTAAATATATTATTATTTTTTCCTTTAGGAAATCTATCAAAAGATTATAAAGGGGAAAATAAGTCAATTTTCAATATATTAGCATTCATATAGTTAGGCAGATATAAAAATTTAATTATGATGTGCACTTTATTCTTATGTACCAGATATGTCATCGAAAAAAACCAGGATTATTTCACTACTCATTATTCTGTTATTCAATGTGGTCACTTCGTTTTCAGTTTATACACCTCACGTGGCTGGACAGGATTCAAGTTTTTTTCAACAGGACATCATCCTTCCATTTGATAATGATCAACTTGATGAATCATATTCCTATCAACCAATTGATACCTTCATTGAATTTACGAATCCGTGTTATGCAAAAAATGAAAATGATCATTCAATTCAAGTGTTTTACAAAAATGGAGTTGAAACTGTTGAACTAGAATCACAAATCTATCAGTTAGACCGAATCAATGAACAATTCATTAATTCTTGTCAACTTGTTTTCATCTTACCAAATGATGTTTCTAACGAATATCAGTTCTATGTTCAATACAGTGATGAAGCAATTAATAGAAAACCGTATCCGGATCATCTTTCCGTTGAAAAATCTCATTATTATTATGAACCAATCTCTGGTCAAGTTATTGATCTGGATTATTATAGCATTAATCAAGATGGTATTATACCATATGGGATTTCATATAAAGGATCTATTTTTGGAAATGGTGTTTCACAAGTAGTTGCTCGTTTAAAACCAAATTCTAAAACACTTGATACGCAAAAAATCGATCAATTCGCTTCTTTTTCCATGATGATTAGTTCAGATATCGATGAGGACTATGAATATGTGGGAACAGGTTATTCCACAAATCCAAAAACTACGGTGTTAATTGATGGTAACTTGTTAGTTAAACTAAAAATCGAATGTGTCTCCCCTGAAGGAGTGATTAAAACATCTAATGTGTATTCATATTATTATTGTCCAAGTGAACCAAAACGAATATTTGTGAATTGTTCTCATGAGATTTTAAAGGATTTTGAAATGAAAAAGGATTATAATTTTGATGGGATCTATGCGTATTTGTTATCGTTTCATAGTAAAAGTGAAGCCATTGAAAAAATCAATATGGGAACGATTCTTCCTAAATTATATCTATATGGTAAAGATGACCGAGTTCATTCATATGATATTCCTGTTAATCCTCATTCAGAAGAGCCGGAGATGATTCTTGAAACAACTGATGATATTGATCTAGGGTCTGAAGCTTGGATGTGTATTCATCAACCAACAGGGCTGAAAACACATGGATTATTATTCTCACAGAATCATTCGTTAACTCAATCAGATCAAGATGGTATCGCTGTGAAAGGATTTGTTGAAGAAACCATTAATCTACCAGGTTTAGAAGCTGATACTGGTAGTGTGTTTGCTGCCCGGAATCATTATGATGCTGGAGGCAGGCAACAATATTATTTTGAAAAAGGATTCTCAGCTCAATTCGATGTTTCATTTGTCACTTTTCAAAAAGGTTCTTGGCAGGATATTGCAAATGAATCACGAATGTACCAATCCTTAATTCATGCACAACAAACCAATGTTGATGCTTTTGACTCAGAATATGAGGATGAAAAAACATTTACCGTAGAAGGAAGTGTAACTGGAGTAAACAGTGTTCCTTTTGGTTCAGCATTATCTGCATATACGGGTAAGAATTTTTCTTATTTGACAGCTGAGCTGTATCAAAATGATAAGATATTCTCTTCAACTATTGTATCTAGAATTCCATTTTTTAGTGTTTCTTCAGATATTGATTTAACAAGTGTAAAAGAAATTCTTTCTTTTGTAAGAGAACTTGTTGATTGGAAAAATAGTAGTATTCTTCAACGATTTAAATTCATTGATATTCCACCCGGAGATTATGTGGTAAAAATCTATAAAGAAAATTCATTATTTTCACCTTCAAGAGAGTATATTGGATATGAAGTAATATCAGTAGAAGAAGACACTTCATTACATATTCATTGTCGGCGTTCAATACCTCTTTCGATAATGACAACTGATCAAGATGAAAAGGATCTTTCTGATGTATCAGTTCATGTTGAAGTAGATGATGAAATCATTGCTACTGATTTAACAGATAATACTGGAACGGCTAGTCTTTCAGTACCATTTTATCCTGCTGATGATTATGAACTTTCAATTTTTTACAAAAACATACCGGTTAGCAGAAAAACAATCTCTCTTTCATTAATAAATCATTTATTTTCACTGCATAATCAGTTTCAAATTTCACTCTATGATGTTACGATTTCTATTGAAGATGATTGGGGATTGACGCCAGCCATTCAATTGCAGCCTGAATTATTATTTACGGATGAATCTAAAAAAGAATGGAGAATACCGTTTTCAACATATCAAAATCAACAGTATATTTTTCAGCAAATTCCAAAAGAAACCTACACGCTTTTTTTATCTTATAAGGGATTTGATCAACGAAAGCCACTAGTAATTGATGAAGACAAAAGTCTTTCTCTTCAGTTTCCCTTAACTTATGAAACAGAAATCGATCTGTATAATAAACAAGGATTATTCCTTGAAACAGCACTAGTTACGTTTTCTCGCAAAGATTTGGAAAAAACAATAGAATTATCTAATCAACCACTAAAAACAGATTTACCACCAGGAAATTATCATATTTCAATTTATGATGATGAGAACTGTATTGCTAAAAAACCAATAACCATCTTTAGTGATAATCATCAACGAATTGTGACCATGAAAGATTCAAATCTTCCCTACATTGGATATATCATTTCAATATCCTTAATCGGATTTTCTGTTTTTATTGGATTCTTTCGACAACAGTATTTAAAAGGATTATTACTGTTTTACGCAGGACTTATTCTTCTTGCTGCATTATCTCCTTGGTGGTATTTTGCTGGTGAGAACGCAGAAGTAGCTGTGGAAACAAGGTTACATCTTTTACCTACTCAAATGATTTCATTTATTACTTCAACAGATACAGTTAGTGGAGAATTTTATACGTTACCCAGTGAAGCCGTTCTTGGAATTGAAGTATTATTAATTTTTTTAATCAGTTCATTTTGTGTATTGTTTTTTATTCAATTCATTAGTAAAAAGTTTATAAAAACAAGATGGGGATTATATATAGGAGGAATTTGCTTTCAACTGTTATTTCTAAGTGGATTTTTATTTATAATGTCACAATTAACTGTTCTAGGCATCGGAAGTAGTGTTGGATCTGGAACTATTCAATATACTGCTCTTGATTCAATATCTAGCGTTCATCTTCAATCTTCTTGGGGGTTTAGTTATGGATTTTACATCTTTCTGATCGCACTAAGTACCAGTATTATTTATCCCATAATAATGAAATTGAAGAATGATGTAACTGACTAATTTTTGAGAAAAACATATTTAGACCATCTAAACAATGAACGTAACAAATATTGAAGATTAACTCATCAAATGACAGATATACCCATTTTATTTTGATACAAAAAGTAAAAATTTGTTGATATCATTATGATTTAAACAGTGAATCATCTAACAAAAACACTTTTTTTGAAAAAAATTAAGGAAAAGTATATATCCTTAGAAACTGCTTTTTATAAAAAAGTGTATCACTTGGAGACCACGATATGCAAGTAGATATCATTGGAGGCGGGCTTAGCGGACTTGCAACAGCATTATCCATTAAAGAACACGATCCATCAGTTGATGTCATCGTTCATGAGAAACATAAAAAAATTGGATATAATAGAGATGCTCGGAAATGCGGAGAAGCCCATAATATTGAATCATTCTCATTAAAATGGAAACCATCAAAAGAAGGTATTGCAACTTCAATTTATCATGGTGAAATAGTAATTGGAAATAAAACCTATGTTTTTGAAAGAAAACCTGAAACCGCATGGATTTTGGATAGACCTTCTTTTATCGCATCATTAGGAAAAAAAGCGAAAGAAAAGGATGTTGAATTTAGGTTGAATGATTCCATTAAGGAGGTTTCCTCATTATCCGGAGATATTATTGTAGATGCAAGTGGATGTCCAAGTATTGTAAAAAGAAATCTTGGAATACCACATCGACTCGTAGGTTACGGATTTCAACAAACCATCAAGAATTGTTCAGCATATGAAGATCATTCACTAAAGATTATTTTTGATAAACATGGTGGCTATTACTGGTTATTCCCCAGACATCCTGAAAATCGTGAGATGAATTTAGGAATTGGGCTTACTATCAATAACAATGTGAAATTATCACTATTACTTGAGCAATTCAAAAAAGATCATCATATTACCGGGACAATTGAGTATTCAACTGGTGGACTCATTCCAGAAGGGTTACAATATCCATTAAAACACAAAAATATCATTTTCGTTGGAGATACTGGTGTTGGCACTCTTCCAATGAATGGTCAAGGTATTTACCGTGCATTACTTAGTGGAGATATCGCTGGAAAATATATTGTAAAACAAGATTTAAAAGGATATGCTCATGAAATTATAAGGGAATTTGGTAAAATGGATGTGATCGGTAAACTTCTTTTAAGATGGAACTCGCTAGTTTATCACATTAATCCTAAACTGGTATTAGCCTCGTGGAATCAGTATCATTCATTAAACCAAAAATTATCATTTTTCAAATCTGAATTTGACACTATTCATTAAATCAACAAAAAGGACTTGCTTTAGAGATAAATCAATTTTTATTATTGTTATTCTTATTAGTAAGTTAATTAGATATTATACTTTTTGTACAAACAGGAGAGTTACCCGAAAAATATTAAATAGAATTCTACTATATTAGCAGAGAAAAAGGAATAACTTAAAAAAAATTGCTTTGAATCTTATAGATGATATGAATGATGAATCTAGAAATTAGTTGATAATTTCATCTTTTGTATATGTTATAAAAAAGAAAAATTAAAAAAAAAGGAGCGAATCAAACAGTATGAATATTTTATTAGTAATGCCTCATTCCAATCCAAAACGGAGTTTTTTTTCAAAGTTTCAATATCCATCTTCAACATTACAACAAATCGCAGCATTGACCCCTAAAGAACACAATGTTACTCTAGTTGATGAACGATATAAAGATGTTCCGTTTTCTTCAGAATATGATGTCGTTGGCATCTCTGCATTAACCTATAATGTGAATCGAGGCTATGAAATTGCAAAGAAATACAGGGATCTTGGAGTCCCTGTTGTCTTCGGAGGATATCATGCATCCTTGATGCCAGACGAAGTAAAAGATCATGCGGATAGCGTTGTAGTTGGTGAAGCTGAATTAACTTGGCCTCAAGTATTAAGGGATTTAGAAAACGGAGAAATGAAGACGATCTATACCAGCCCCAGAGTGGTAAAAGCTGAAGAAATCATACCTGCACGGCACGATATAGGCGTGTTTACTCCTTTTTCTCAAGCAATTCAAGCAACACGTGGATGCCCTGTTGGTTGTGAATGGTGTGCGATGAATCGAGTTGAAGGAAAAACATTTCGAGCTCGTCCTATTAACGAAGTCATTGAGGAAATGAGAGCAATTGATGCAAAAACCATTTTTTTCGCTGATGCCTCAATTACTATTAATCCAAAGTATACCAAAGAACTATTCAAAGAAATGAAAAAATTGAACAAGAAATTTGAATGCTTTGGGAACATTAATGTTGTCGCTCGAGATGAAGAATTCTTACAATTGGCAAAAAACGCAGGAGTGACAAAATGGTATCTAGGAATCGAATCAATCTCGCAAGAAAACATTAATCAAGCTGGGAAATCCACAAATAAAGTCAAAGATTATAAAAAAGCAGTGCAAAACATCAAAAAAGATGGTATGGATGTCACCGGTTTTTTTATTTTTGGTTTAGATGGTGACACAACTGACACATTTGATAGTACCTTAGAAGCGATGAATCAATTTGGATTAGATGAGGCATCATTTAGTATTCTTACTCCCTATCCTGGTACACCATTATTTAACCGGATGGAAAAAGAAGGACGAATCACTAATTATAATTGGAATGATTATGATGAAGGAAAGGTTAATTACACTCCAAAACATATGTCAAAGGAAGAATTATTAGAAGGAATTAGAAGGATTTCCTTAGAATTTTATTCGGTCAAGAATTGTTTGAAACGAAGTGTGCATGATGGAACAATGAATCCAATTAAAATTCTTACTCGGTTCATTGCCAATATCAGTATTCGATCATTTTATATAAATGAAAAATTTCCAAAATCAAAATAACGGTGAAAAAAATTGTTTAGATGATATCATGAAAATATTATTTGTTTTTCCAAAAATCAGACATGGATCAAGCACCTATAGTGATCCAGGAGCATGGAAAATCGTTTTCGGATACCCTATTATCACACTTCCTCATCTTGCAGCAATTACTCCTGAAAAACATGAAGTTAAGATTGTTAATGAGAATTATGATGTGCTTGATTATGATGAGGATGCAGATATCGTTGGAATTACGACATACACCATGACGGCTCCTCGGGCATATAAGATTGCTGATGAATTCCGTCGTCGTGGAAAAACTGTGGTGATGGGTGGATATCATGTAACTGCGCTTCCAGAGGAAGCTCTTGAACATGCTGATTGTGTCGTGCAAGGTCTTGCTGAAGTAACTTGGACGAAAGTGCTTGAAGATTTTGAAAAAGGAAAATTAAAAAGAATTTATGAACGAAATCATGATTTTGATATCTCAAAAGTGCCTCCACTCAGAAGAGATCTTATCATACATAATCCTTTTTTAGGAGCAATTCAAACTACGAAGGGTTGTCCTCATACCTGTGAATTTTGTGCAATTAGTAGTTTTTGTGGGCATATGGTGAAACAACGCCCTATTAAGGATGTGGTTGAAGAAATAAAAACAATGCCGAATAAAATCTTTGTTATTCATGACCCTCATCTTACCCTTAACAAAAAATATGCTAAAGAACTGTTTAAAGAACTAATCAGACAGAAGGTTCATAAACAATGGGTGGCCAATGGAACAACAGATGTACTTGCAACAGCTGATGATACATTTTTGGATTTAGCACGAAAAGCAGGATGTGTGGAATGGTTTGTAGGATTTGAATCAGTGAATCAAGCAGCTTTGAATGAAACACATAAAACGCATAATAAAGTCGAAAATTTTAGTAAACTGATAAATAGATTACATGATTATAATATGGCCGTGCAAGGAGGTATTATCTTTGGATTTGACCATGACACTCCAGATGTATTTGATACCACATTGGAAACCATTAACCAGTGGAACATGGATGTGTTAGAAATCAATATTTTAACGCCGTATCCTGGAACGAAATTATTTGAAAAATTAGATGAAGCTGGCCGTATTTTTACAAAGGATTGGACTCATTATAATCAAGTTGAAGTTGTTTTCGAACCAAAAAATATGACTCCTGAAGAACTTATGGATGGTGCAAGAAAAGTGGCTAAAGAGTTTTACTCAATAGATAAAATCATTAAACGAGGAACCCGAACTATTACCACCGTAAAAGGAATCGGGCGCTTCAAACCAGCATTGTCTAATTTTGCGTTTAGAAAATATTACAAACGAGATTTTAATTTCTAAGGATGTTTGGGTATTATGCCTGGTTCCTTTGATAAGATAGCATTTTTATATGATTGGGTTGAACAACGGATTCTGAATGATCATCAAGGATCAATTGATATTCTTCAAAAATATCTGAACATAAAAAAGGATGATACAGTCCTTGATCTTGGTGGAGGAACTGGATACATTTCTGGTTATCTGTGTAAGCAAGCTAAACAGGTTTTATTAATGGATCCATCAAAAAATCTGTTATCAAAGGGAAACCAATTCCGAGTTCATCGTGTAAGAGGTTCAGCTACAAAGATTCCTTGCAATAGTAATTCAGTTTCTATTATTGTGTTGGTTAGCGTTCTTCATCATATACCTGTAGTATATCACGAACAAGTATTTTCTGAATGTAAGCGAGTTCTTGATAAAGATGGAACGTTATGTATCGTTGAAGCGATACCTGCTCAATCATGGCTTCAAAAATTGTTTATTGGTATTGAACATGTGCTTGTTGGTGAAACATTTCATCGCCATCCTAATAAATTAAGAGATGAGGTAAAAAAATCTGGTTTTAATTCAGTAGAAGCATTTTTTCCAAAGGATCATGATTGGAAATATGTGATAAAAGCAATTGCTTAAGTTAGGTTTCATCAACAATTAATGAAAATTTCCGGGTTTTTTCGTCAGGATCTAAAGAATCATATTCTTCAATCTCATAGGTAACATTTGAAAACTGTTTGTCATGAAGTATTTTATCTAGTTTCTTTTTGATTTCATCTAACACTCTTTTTTTATCATCACTAGTTATAACAGCTCTGAATTCAAAAGAGGTTTTACTTGTTATTGCAATTTGAAGTTTATCTAATCCTTTCACGTAAAAATCAGTAAAAATCAAAGGATGAATAAAATCCATTTTTCCGTGTTCATTTTCAAACCAAATCACAAATTCAGCACGGCCAACAACTGTATCGATTAAGGTAAATGGTAACAGTTTTTTCTTATCTTCTTTAGGAGTGATGAAATCATCGATTCGATATCGAATCAGTGGTTCTACTTTATTGACTAAATTCGTTATAAGAATATGATCCTCTTTTATTTCAACCATACAAATATCATCACGAAGATAAATTCCATCATATTCTTTTTTACCAAATCCAAGGACGTAACATTCTGCAAAACTGTATAGGTTAGACATGGGTGCTTGAAACACGTTTTCAATGTATGTTTTATCTTTTTGATTTAATCCTTCACCACAATTCGTAAGAATCTTCGGATTGATTTTTAATTCGTTTTCTTCTTGTTTTTGAGCAAGCACTTTTAATGCGTTGAAATATCCGCCAAGGATATCTGGTTGAAACTCATTTAATCGTGTAATAATGTCATCTAATGGATCGTTTACATCAACAATTAATGGATCGCAAAAGAATCGAGTCACTCCAGTAGTACACCAAGAAATAAAACTTGCCCCAGTAAAATGACCACCTACAGCTCCAATAAACACAGATTTATGTTTTCGAAAATTAAAGTCAAAAACACTTGTAATATATGGATAAAGTGTATCCCATTCTTTTTTTGAGTATACAAAAAGTCCAAGTTTTCCTGATGAACCTGAGGTATGAAGAATATGATACTTGTTTTTGAATAAATCATTTGTATGCGTACTTTCATCTAAAAAATCTAAGACTTCTTCTTTTGTTATATCATTAACCGTAACAACGTCATCAAAGTGATCCATGATCATCTCTTTGTCAACAGTTGGGATTTTCTCCAAATCAATAGTCTGAAGATCATCTCGAGAAATACCATATGAGGTATATAAATCATGATAAAATGATGAATTGTCAAAGGCATAAAGTAATTGTTCTCTTACTTTTTTTTCTTGTAATTTTAAAATATGATCTCGGGAATAATGTTCCCGTATTTTTGATTGCAGAAAACTTTTTGCTAATGTAAAGGTACTCATCATCAGTCACTCTAGAACTATTGTTCAAACAAAGTTAAATATGCTTATCTTATAAAGATATTCTTAAAAACATAATATGCAAAAACATCTGGGTGAACACGTATGGCTCCATTTTCAAATCTTTCATTTATGGTTCGTTTAGCAAAAATGTATCTTTCTGATGTAAATAGACTTTGGAATTTAAATGAACAACAATTGAAAACGTATCAAGATAATCAATTCCGACGTATTGTCAATTATGCGTATACCGTTCCGATGTATCACGAAAAATACAAGAGACATGGTATTCACCCTCGCGATATACAAGGAATTGAGGATATCAACAAACTTCCATTTATCACAAAGGATGATTTACGAAATAATTATCCACATGGAATCACGCCAAAAAATCTTGATCCAAGTAATAGTTTCACGGTTTCAACATCAGGATCCACTGGAAAACCTGTGTTTGTAGTCATCGATCGATTCTCCGCACTAAAAAGTTTGCTTGGATTTGTAAGAGCATTAAAAGCGTATGGTGGAAATTGGAGGAAATCAAAAGTTGTTTTAATCATTGACACTGAACCGGGTAGTGCTGAAAACGCGTTTTTTATCGAAAAAATTCCAGTTGTCAATCGATTGTTCAAAATGGAGAATATACGATACATAAATTTAGGAGAAAAACCAGAAAAGATCATGAGAATGCTTAATGATTTTCAGCCCGAATATTTAGGTACAGATCCTAATATGCTTCGTCAACTGGCCTATTTAAAAGAAAATGGTCATGGAAAACAAGTGAATCCAGAGTATATCTTGTCGAGTGGGTCGATGCTTGATGATTATACAAAACAATATGTTGAACTCGCTTATGGAAAAAGAGTGCTAGATGCATATGGTACTACAGAAGGTGGACCACTGAGCTTTGAATGCATTGAAGGTGATTATCATGTTCACTCTGATTTTGTCAAAATCGAGTTTTTAGACAAAGAAGATCAACCAGTCCCATTGAATACACCCGGTCATACGGTTATTACTAAATTATATGGATCTGGTACGCCGATTATTCGATATAGAGGTATTGATGATATTGCAACACCAATTAAAAAGAAAACAAGTTGTGGAATCACTTCAGATATGATTAAAAAAATTGAGGGACGGGCATCAGAACTGATTTATTTACCAGATGGAAAAACACTTTCTCCGTTAGCTGTCACGGGTATTCCTGCAAAGACCATGGAATATTTTAATTCGTACAAAATTACTCATTTTCAAATAGTTCAACATCAGTTAGATGATATTGAAATAAAAGTGGTAATCGAAGAAAAAAAGGATCCTGAGATTACTTCCGAAAAAATTATTGCTGAACTTAAAAAAAGATTTAAAGCAAAGATAGGACCTGAAGTTTCAATAACGGTTACTCCGCAAGATGAAATTAAGAACGAAACACAAACTCATTTTTCAAAAGTTATTGTGTCTAAATTAGCGAATAAATAAACTAATAAATCAAAAAAATTACTTTTCTAACTTTCTTTCCAATAGATATGAATCTAATAAACCCCAACTATGTGATCTGACCTTACCTTTAATTGTAAAAAGTGTTGATAAATCAAACGGAGTATTGTCAATTAATGCGTTATCATCTTGAGGAACTACACGTAAAATGACCGGAATTTTTTTAGGAAGAGATTCGGAAAGTGAATCTATGATTTCTTTTTGACTTTTCATTCCATATAAAATAAAAATTGCATCATAATCATCATATGAAAAATGAATGCCATCACCAGATTTCACACTAATCTTATCATCCAACTTCATTCTCTTTAATACATGTTGAGATTTTTGTATTGCATGTTTATCAATATCGATGCAGACAATCTGTGCATTGCTTTTTTTAGCAAGAAGTATCGGTGTTGCAGGGATAGAACCAGATCCAACAACTAACATATTTTGTAATTGATAATCATTGAGTAATCGTAGTTCCTTATCAACGATCTCTTGATATACATTGATATAAAATTTGGATGCGTCCTCAAAAGCAAATGCTATTTTTTCAAACAAAACAAACGCAATATCCATGGTTCTTTTGAAAGATCCAGGTTTAATCTGATCGCCAATCGTTGAAAAAATCAGTTGTTGAAGAATGTTTAATATTTTTTTCATCATAGTAATTCACAAATTAAGATTGATCTAGATTCATTTTTTTCAACCATTGTTTGACCTGGTTCATACCTTCCGCATAGGAAATCCGTGGTGAATAATCTAAAAGTTTTCTTGCTTCATCGATTGATACTTTTTTGGTATTCGTAAATGTTTCAACTGCTTGAGGTGTCACCCATGGTTTTATGCCAAATGTTTTGTGAAGAAGCATCATGATTTTTCCAACAAGTAACGCTGTTGATTTGGATAAATTTTTCTTAATTGGATCTTTACCAACTATTTTAGCTAAATCATTAAGATACGCACCCCAAGTAACTGAATGATCTCCATCAGTGACTTCAATGGATTTACCAACAACATTATCTTTTTCTGCTGCAACGATGAGAGCATCCAGTAAATTATCAATGTAGGTGTGTAGAAATATTCCTGAGCCATGATCGATAAGTGCAATACGTTCTTTTTTTATTGATTGAACCGGGCGAACTACCCAGGTTGTTGCTCCTGGCCCATACACATTACCGGGCCGAATGACTACTTCAGGAAAACCATTTTTTTTATACTGTTCATGCAAATATGTTTCAGCTATAGTTTTAGTCTTATTATAATAATTTGAAGCAGTGACTTTTTCATAAGGGATGTGACTAAGAAAAACAAACCTATTAATTGAATCTTTACAAAGGTTGACAAGGTTTTTTGTTCCATCGACATTGATTTCATAAAACAGTTTCTTTGATCCGTAATCTTTTACAAAAGCAGCACAATGAAACACTACATCAACAGTTTTGCATGCTTCTTTTAATTTATCTGCGGGACGTACGATATCATCAGTAATATACGTTGCTTTGGGATGTTTTTTAGGTGGATCCTGTTTATGAGTTAATCCAATGACTTCATGATCTTGATTACAAAGCCGGTGAACTAACGCATTGCCAATGAATCCTGAAGATCCTGTTACTAAACATTTCATGTAAGTTTTCCATCCTTAAATTCATAACGAGACCGTAAACTAATCTGGAATAAACTTGTTAAAATCAATGCAGTTAGATAAATACCGATACCAAGATAAAGTGTAGTTGATCCAATGATAAATGCTGATGCTAAGGTGATTCGTTCAATGACAAAGAATTCATGGTATCTTAATGCCTTTTTTCGTGAGTATGATTTAAGAGACCAAAAGAAGAATGCATAAAATGATATTAGAATAATAACATCTATAAAGATAAGATAATAGTAATAGTGTGAAACAAAATCATATTGAAGAGGAAGAATAAATGCGATTGAGAACCAGATTATGGTAAGAAGTGCAGATAATCCAATTGATTTTTTAATTCCATATTTAACTGGGATGGTTTGATATCCTCCTTTTTTATCTCCTTCTCTGTCTCTAATAGCCCCCACAAGGTTGCTGTTTGCATCATGGAATAAAAAAACAGGTGCAAGAAGCCAGATGTATATCGGAATTGTATCTAATGCAACAGGTGCGGTAAAAACTCCATAAAAATATGCTGCGACGGTGACAACACCTCTGTTTATATGACCAAGGAATCCTCTTGATTTTGCTATTGATGTATAGGTTAGTACGAGGAGTGCTACGACGAAAACAAGGCTGAAATTTTTAATTCCAAGGTACCATGAAAAAAAGGTACCTACTATTGCATAGATTGATCCAACAATGATTGCTTCGTATGGTTTAATTCTCCCGGATGGTATTGGTCGATGTGGTTTTTCGATTTTATCTAACTTTCGATCAAGAAAGTCTGAAAGGTATAATCCAGATATCCATCCCATTATTGGGACGATTAATGAAAGAAGGGCAACATCAAGTGGCGGTAATTTTCCCCAGCTTAAGCAAGCACCAGCAAGACTAACTAGTCCGCACCAGATCACCGTGTATGGCCTCATGGTTTCAAGGTGAGCGAAAAGTTTTGTGGTGATGGTTACTTTATTAGGTTGGGCAGCCACAGGATTATCTCCTTTTTTTGGTGAATACAGTTTATGTAATTTAAAGATTCTAGTTATTTTATGATTTTTAATCGTTAGGTTAAAAAGGATAAAGTGTTTATATGCATTGATTCTATACAAGGTTGAATACTTTGTATTGTTGATGGAATGGTGTTTGAACACGATGAAAAAAATAATGGTTGTTGATAACGAACCAGATATTGTTGATTTGACTCGTACGGTTCTTGAAATTGGTGGGTATGAAGTAGTTCCTGCGTATAGTGGTGAGGAATGTCTTGATAAACTTGATGATGTTGATGTTGATTTAGTGTTACTTGATATTATGATGCCGGGGATGAGTGGTTGGGATGTGTTTAATCGGATTAAAAAGACTCATGATGATTTGAAAGTAGCGTTTATGAGTGTGCTTGAGATTTCTGATAAGCGGAAGGAAACATTGTTGAGTGAAGGATTGTCTGATTATATTTTAAAACCGTTTGATAAGGATACATTATTGAATACTGTTGATCGGATTTTAAAGGGTTGATTTGAGTCCCTGTTTTTTTTATTTGTTTCATAATTATTTTTTGATTTATTTTTGTGATTTAATATTTGAATAAATGAAAGAGTTGATAAATGAGAGATTACTTGCTGGGTATTGCCTTAAAGTGGGGAGGCAGCGAAATTATGATTTGTAAAGCGTGGGAACTTCGAACGTATAACTTGGAAGATTTACTTCTGAGCAAATATTTATGAATGTAGCTAATGAAATGTAGTTTGCTACGTTCAATAACATCCCTTCTTTTTTTCTTTGTATATTCAGTTGAATATGCAGGTGTAAAAGAGGAAAATAACAGAATTTATTTTTGATGATAATTAACTCAACAACATTACTAATGGAAGAGAACATAAATACTGGCAATTTGAAGTAAATGGAGAGTATGACAATAAAGACAGTTTTCACTATATCTTATCAGATAATGATGTGGTTATCTGGAGATTTCAAAAATCACCGTTTTAAAAAAAAGTGAGTAGTGATTGGTTTGACAATCACTCACTAGTGTTTTTATTACGTTGTGCTTACTCGTTTAATTCTTTAGCTAAATTAGATAATTTATTAGCCAAATCAGTTAAACTCTGAGCGCTACCTGTGACTTGTTGCATGGAAGCTGATACTTCTTGCATAGCTGAAGATGCTTGTTGACTACTTGAAGCATTTTCTTGGGCGACACTAGCAACCTCATTAGCCGCATTATCAACCAGTTGAATGATAGGTGGCAACTCATCAAAAGATTTCACTGCTTCAGCAACACCTTCGCTTCCTTCCTCAACCTGTTTAGTGTTTTCATTCATGCTACTAACCGCACTATCGATCTCACCTTGAATACTAGTGATTAGACTACTGATCTGCTTTGTTGCCTGACCACTTTCCTCAGCTAGTTTTCGAACTTCATCAGCGACAACTGCAAAACCTCGTCCTGCATCACCAGCTCGAGCTGCTTCAATGGCAGCATTTAATGCTAATAAGTTTGTTTGTTCACTGATCTGATTAATGGTATCAACGATATTACCGATTTCTTTACTTTTTTCACCAAGAGCAGCAATACCTTTAGCTCCTTTTTCAGTGGTATCTTGAATTTCACCCATTTTTTGATTGACTTGATCGGCTGATTCCTTACCACGCTGAGCTGCTTCACCAGCTTTACCAGATTCTTCAATAACTGTGTTGGTCTGAGTTGATGTAGTGTTTGCCCCCTCTGCAATTTGTTGAATGGTTGAAGAGGTTTCTTCAATAGATGCATTGACTTCTTCAGCAGATGAAGAAAGTTCCTCAGATGAAGATGATAATTGATTAGCCATAGTTCCAAGTTGACGTCCCATTTCTCGGTCGCGTGTGATATCTTGAATTAATTCAAATCCACCAACCACATCACCATTGTTGTTCATGATTGCATTACAACCCGCACGGATGTCTATTTTCGTTCCATCCTTAGCCGTAGCTTGTGTTTTCCCAATTACTTCTTGTTTACTTGCAAAACAATTCTTTAACGTACATTGAGATGTGTTACATAATGGTGTTTGTGAAATTTTATCACAACTCAGTTTTCCAACAACTTCATCCCAGGTATAACCAAGGGCTTTTAAGGCAGCATTGTTAATGTAGCGTACCGTCAAATTTTTATCCGCGATAAAAAAAGGATCAACAATTCGTTCAAGTATTAATTTACTATTATCTATCAATCCTTGGATATCATCTGAATTTTCTGCATTTTTCTTAAATAATCCATCCAATCCCATCTTTCTTTCCTCCATTTAGTCTTTTTTCGTGTTTTTCTTTTTTGTTTGCGTTGTTTTTTCCGAAGTTGTATTAGCAGTCGAATTTTTATTATTTTCTGATTGTTCAAAGTTTTCCATTGTTTGATCAGAATCTTCCGGTTTGTTTTGTACTTTTTGTTCCGATTTACGTTTATTATTGTTGTACATACCCCGTTCTGCTGCTTGTTGAGCCTTCAAAATTTTCTCATAATCTTTTGAAACCATGACTTTTGAAAGATCAAGTAGCGTAAGTAATCGTTTCTCATCTAGCACACCAACACCATCAATATAGTTTTGATCGATGCCACTAGTAATCATATCCGGTGCATCTTGTACTTTCTCTCCTTCCAATCGAAGGACCTCTGTTGCACTATCAACGACCATTCCAACCGTATTTCCACCTACTTCAACCACAAGAATTCTAGTATCATCATCCACTTCTTTTGATGGAAGTCCGAGTTTCATGGCTAAATCATTAACCACTACAATACTTCCTCTTAGATTGATGACACCTTTGATGTAACTTTCAGTGTTGGGTATTCGAGTTACGTCTTCCCAACGGATAATTTCTTTGACTTCGTTAATATCTACGCCAAATTCTTCTCCAGCTATCTTAAAGATGACCAATTGCTGGTCATCACTACCATGTTTTCCAAATTCGCCTTGTTCAGTTCCAACTGGCATATTTTACACCTCTTTTTTCTCATTTGTTTTATTAGCATTAGTTTTATTTTCCTCATTTACCTCATTTTGTTCCTTTTGATGATCAGAATTGGAGTCAAATGAGGAATGAGTCTCTCCAGATTTTTCTGCAGAGAACTTGTTTGGTTCATGGCCCGAATGTGAAACGGATTGTTGTTGATGTGGCTGCCGTTTTTCGTTTTCGTAATTGAACTTTTTTGACGGGGAATGATCATGTTGAAAATCGGTTTGAGCCGTATTATATTTTTGTGATTGGCTGTGATGTTGACCATATTGGAATTTGTTTTGTGTATTGGTCACGGATTGTTGATTCATATCGGCATCATCAATAGTGAATTGACCTACTAATGTGTTCATATCTTCTGCAAGACCACTCAGTTTTTGTGCACTACTAGAAACTTGTTGCATGGAAGCACTCACTTGTTGCATGGCTGAACTAGCTTCCTCACTACCCGCAGCATTCTCTTGAGCGACACTTGCAACTTCACTAGCAGCTTTATTCACTGCACTAACAATAGCTGGAAGTTCCTCAAAGAGTTCAACAGCATCTGCAACACCTTTACTTCCTTCTTCCACTTGTTTCGTATTTTCGTTCATACTCGTAACAGCACTTTCAATCTCCGTTTGAATGCCTTGGATCAAACTACTAATCTGCTGTGTTGCCTGACCGCTTTCCTCAGCAAGCTTTCGAACTTCATCAGCAACCACAGCAAAACCTCGACCAGCTTCTCCTGCTCGAGCTGCTTCAATTGCAGCATTCAATGCAAGCAAATTAGTTTGCTCACTGATCTGATTAATTGTGTCAACGATGTTACCGATTTCTTTGCTTTTCTCACCAAGTGCTCCAATACGATTCGCTCCATCCTCCGTCGTTGTTTGAATCTCACTCATTTTACTACTGACCTGTCCCGCTGATTGCTGTCCTTTATCCGCGGCTTCACCAGCACGTTTAGATTCATCAATAACTACATTTGTTTGTTCACTAGTTCGACTTGATCCATCCGCTATTTGTTGAATGGTTGATGAGGTTTGCTCAACAGAAGCATTAACTTCTTCAGCAGAAGATGATAATTCTTCAGCTGCTGATGCTGTATCCTGAGCCCCTCGTCTGATGTCACCAATCAAATTCTTTAATTTATTAGTCATTTCCGAAAAAGAACCAATGAGTCCATTAATATCACCTTTTGCTTGAATGTTGACTTCTTGACGAAGATCACCTTCTGCAATCTTTTCAGCAACTCCAGATAGTTCCTTTACTGGTTTAGCAACATTATCAAGCATCGCATTGATCGATGTTGCCATTTGACCGATTTCATCTTTTGTTTTGACTGATGCCCGGATATTCAAATCACCAGTATCTGCCATTTTTTTGGCTTCATTAGCAATAGTTTGAATTGGATTAGTAATCGTTCGAGAAAACAAAATACCAACAATTGCAATGATAATTGCTGCTGCAAGAATAATTGAAATCGTTACGGTCATTAAATTTGCTACCGCGGCTTCTGAAGCTGCTTCAGCAGCATACACTTCAGCATAAGCTTCAGCTTCATCAATCTCAGCGACTAATGCCCATCCTTCCATGTTCTGACCTTCGAAAAGATCAAGATATGTAGTATAACCCAAAACAGGGACACCACCAAGTTCATCAGAGTATTCTCGACCTCCTTGAGCAGCAGCTTCAGCTTTACTTGTATAATCACCATAAACGCCTTGATAAGAGTCTTTTGATCTGAATGCTTCTTGTGGGCCTTTTGTATTTACTTCAGTGGTAAGTAGTGTGTCATCGGTAGTTAATCGAGAGTTACTTCTAAAAAGATAATCAGAACCAACAAGATACGTCTCACCAGTAGAACCCATTCCTTCAGCAATCTGCATAATATCATCAATAGCAGCCTGGCTAATTTGAAGGGCAACAACACCAATGGTTTCGGCCCCATCAGTAACAGGATGAGCAACAAACATGGCTGCAGCACCATTTGATGGAGCATATTTTTCCGTATCTGTAAGATAAGCAGATCCAGAATCTAAACATTCTTCCCATGCTTCAGATAGACCTGTGTTTTCATTACTCAAACGAGTACCATAATCTGCTTCTTGAGCAGATGTATAAATGACATCTCCTTCATCATCATCTATTAAGAAGATATCGTAATAACCATATTCATTCATGTAATTTGTTAGAAATGTATCATGAGCATTAAATGCATTAAAATAATCATTGTCGGCATTCAATAATTGTTTTCCAGTATATGTCGGATACGTGTTTTTAGCAGAAGTAAATGCTGCATCGATTTCCGTAATTGCATCAATAACAGCTGGACTGTCTGCTAATACGGTTACATCGCCTTTTCGTTCACCAAAAAAATTAGTAATCCACTCTGCTTTCAGTTTTGCAATAGCATGTAATTCTTCCTGAGATTTTTCCTCTAACGTCAATTTTTCTTTTGCGGTAAGATCATGCATAGCATCAGAAGCATTACTATAAGCAAGTACTCCCACTACTCCAAGGGGAATAAGACTAAGTGCTAAAAGAATACTTACTAGTTTTATCTTTAAGGATAAACCTTTAGTTGTTGTTTTTGCTTTTTGTTTAAATAGTTTTTTCCTTTCCATACCTATTACTCCCTAAATCATTCTATTTTTTTCGTGCATCTCCTCTCTCTTCAATGTAATATGGGAAAAAGGGATGAAAAAAGTTAAATTCATTCTATTGCCACTTTGGAGGTGTAGGTGATTCGATTGGCAACTACATCCCCTTTTCCAACCACCACCATCAGATTAAAGTCATCTATTAAAAAATAATCTTTAAAATAGTGTTAAATTAGTGTTAAAATTCCTTTAAAATTAAATCTTAAAAAAAATTATGGATATATTTTATCTGAGAACTAAACCATTTCCCGTTTTGAAAGAAGATGATGTCCTTTTTCAGTGATATGAATCGTTTTCATTCTTCCCCGACGTTTAATAAAAATCAAACCAACGTCTTCAAGATTCTTTAATCTTTTTTTAACGGTTACATCCACAATAGAAAACTCTTTTTTAATTGATTTAAAAGAAACAATCGAATTAGTCTCTTGTTTTTCATTAATAAACATGAGAATGGAGAATAGTTTATCGTCTAACTCAATGGTGGTAACATCCCTGGAGGGAAGTGGATGAAATTCCTCATGAATTGCTGCAATTTGTCTTAATGTTAATAATTCAGGGTTTACTCGAACGATAAGAACACAATTAGAATTAAAAACAGATTCATGCAGCTGATATAATAATTTTAAGGTTTCATCAAAAGAATGATGATACAATAAATAGTCAAGACGATCAACATAAATCACACCACCCAAACTCCTATTACAAAACTGTTTAACACGTTCCTTGACTGTTTCAAATATTGAATGCTCCCTATCTGACCGACTAGATTTTTTTAAGGAAACAAGATTAAGATAATCAATATTATTTAATCCTGCAGCTCGAAACAATTGTTTTTCTTTTAATCGAGAGATAAATAATCCTTTTTTATCTTCATGCAATAAATGTCTTAATACCGGAATAACGTCTTGATTAGTTGAACTTTGTAAAAAATATCCGTGACCCGGTAAAATCTTTCCATGTTTTTCTTCATCCTCAGTAATATCAGTTCCAACTAACAACACTCCTTTAATATGTTTACCAGATATGAGGGAATAAGACGGTTGTAATAATCGTTTCTTCCCTGAGTCATCTTTAAAAGTGATCAAATTCTTTGGAACTAATTTTCCTTCTTTAAGAGCTGTTACTGCATCCTGAATCAATGAAGGATTTTCAAAAATCGAAAGATTATGTAATGATTTTCCAATAACTTGATGTCTTGAAAAACCAGTGAGATGTTCTGCGGTGTTATTCCATAAATACACTTTATCATTTATATCAAAGGAAATGATGATTTCTGAAGCATTATCTATGATTTCTTCTAATTGGTTTTTTGTTTCAATGAGTTGTTCTTGTTGTTGCTTTTCCAAAGTGATATCTTCAATGAGTTCGATTACTGAGCAGATATTACCAAGATTATCTTTAACTGGTGTGGAGATTACCTTGAATACCTTTTTTTTATTTTGAATCGTTGTTGAAAACTCCGTTTGATGTATCTTTCCATCAGCAAATGTTTTTTTAGTTGGACATTCAGAAGATATTCCAGGTTCATCAGTAATTTGAATAACTGTGAAGCAAAGAGGATGATGATCAATATTTTTTAAGTTAAACCATTTTTTCGCTTGAGGATTTGCAAATTGAATACGCAAATCCGAATCAATAAGAATAACACCAAGACCAATGGTGTTTACTAAGCTCATATATTTTTCATTGGAAGCGATTAATTTCTGTTCTGCTTTTTTTCTCCGAGAGATATCCCTAATACTAGTTCTCCGTCCGAGATATGTACCTTTTTCATCAACCATTGGTTGGGACGAAAGTGAGGCGTACATAATCGAATTATCTTTACGGACTAATCGAATCTCTATATCATCGAATTCCTTATCAGTGAATAGTTTAGACATATATTCCTTAGGAATATGACGGTCATCCGGGTGAACAATATCTTTAAAAGTAATTTTTCCCTGTTTGTACTCTTCTATTGGATAACCCAAAGATTGTTCAAAAGCAGGATTTACATAAACACAATTCCCATTATTATCCCTGCAGATTTCAATATCATACGTAAAATCAGCAATAGTTTTATAAGATAAAGTTAACTTATTTGCAAGTTCAATTCCTTTGTCATTATCAACGTTTGTAACTAGAGTAGTCATACCATCCTCCAATTAAATCGATAATATATTTGAGGATTAATTTGGAAAAAGAAAAAAAACTGAATAGATGTTTTTTAATGATTGAAACCATCATTCCCCATTGTTAATATGATTTCTCGTTTAAATAATTTCACAAATAAAGAGAATCAAAAAATCTGATGACTGTTTGTCATCCGCATTTTAATTTGAAGTATAAACGTTTTTAAAAGCATAAATAGGGAAAACTTATTTGCTTTTCTTATGATGGATCTCATCGAAATTCTTACTCAATCATATCAGAATCCTTTTGTTTATTCATTCCTGTTCCTTATTTATACAATTTTAGCTGCTGTAATCCTTCCTATACCTGTTGAAATAGGATTATTTAATCCTAATGTCCCTCCACTTCTTCTCATTTCAATCTTAGCAATTGGAAAAGGTGTTGGTGCAGGAATTGTTTTTATCATCGGTGCCAAAATTCGATCATTTCTGAAAACGATGAATTCGTCAAGTGCATTAACAAAAAAAATTCTTTCTTACTGTGAAAAATTCGTGATTAGATATGGAAATATTGGATTATTCATCATTATGAGCATACCGTTAATGATTGATTCAGTTTCTCTTTATCTCTTTTCGCTATTAAATCCAAAAGAAGAATCAGGAGGATATGCGTTAGCACAAGGGCGTTTCATTCTAATTAATATTGGTGCCGGAGTTGTACGAGGAAGTATTATTATGATTGTTTTTTGGTTGTTTCAAGTGAAATTAGTTAGTTGATTTTTGAAATGGTTTACCACATAACTATTACAAAAATCGTTTAAAAAAACGAATCAAAATTGTACTTCTTTTAAGGAGAATACATATTTAATTTTTTAGGAAAAATGAGTTAGTATGGAAAAATAAGAAAAAAGGAAAGGTTATGATTTTTTATTAATTTCCATTACCGTTTCCTTTGCCAGTTTCTTTTACGGTAACAGTAATTTTATCTGTTTCTTCAAGTCCATTTGCTGAATCTTCACTAACCGTGAGGGTGACTTGATATGATCCTTTCTCTGAGAAGGAATGATTTGTTTCTTGACTGGTGTTGGTATTCCCATCATCAAAATCCCAATAATACAATAATTCATTTCCATCTGGGTCAAAGGTTTCTGTTGCATTAAATGTAATTGATTCGTTGACCCCTACATTAATATGATGGGTGATTTCATTGTTTACTATGATGGTAACAACTGGTTTTCTGTTTTCAACCTTATTTTTTAATTTGTTCTTATCTTGTTCTTTGAATTGTAGTTGATTATTATGTTTGTGCATAATTCCACCTAAAACAGGTAGGATCTTGTAGGCTTCACCACCCTTATAACTATGAATGGATGCGTTAAGATCAATATCTAAGGTTATGTCATTAGTTCCTTCTGTGAGTTTAAAGAGTTGTTGAATTTTTAATGTATCAGAGGGTACACTAATGTTAATTTCTTCTGTTGATCCTTCTAGGATGCCAGTTGCATTGTCAATAACCAACCATAATTTCGTGTAATTGCTGCTGGGTAGGTCTATGGATGTTAGTGATTCAGTGATATTGTTTAAATGAAGATTCAACAGATCAAGTGTTCTGTTCTCTTCATCAATGGTAATATTTGTCCACCCAGTCTCATTACTATGGATTTTTACCATTGAAAAAGTGATAATTACTGAAGAAAAATCATCAACTGGAGCATCAGTGATATGAATTGTAGTTACTGCAGCTGATACATCATCATCGGTATCTTGATCGGTTTCTTGATTTTCAGTACATCCTGCAAATACAAGAATAAACAGCATTAATAAAGATAAAAATACTTCTTTTACGTTCATCTTCATCTATCCTCAGTTTTTCTATATATTTTATATAGTTTAAGTGTTTTTTCCTTTTTTTAATGGTCGGTTCAAAAACCACCAACACATATCATTAACACGCGTTAATTATAAATATGGCGAATAACAACATATTAGGAAAACACAGATTAAACGAGGAACAAATCAATGAATTTTTTAAAAAAACACTTCATATCAACATGCTTAACAATCACCCTATTCTTCTTTTTAATGACCAGTCCAACACTTCTTGCTTGGGACAACTGCCCTTTTGGCATAATAAATGATGAATACCCGGGTGATTGCGGTAGATACCTCGATACCAACAATGATGGAATCTGTGATCAATCCCAACCAAATCCTGCAACTTCTCAAAATCAAGAAGTAGAAAACAACGAAACATCAACAACTGAAGAACAACTTTTAAGAGAAGAAACAATAACAGAAAAATCAATTCTTACAAACAAAAACATAATCATTCTTATCACATCGTTTCTCATCACAGCATTAGGAATCATTACCACCAAAATACTTACAAAAAAACAATTGCTTTCAACAATGAAAGAAAAAATCCTATGGAATATCCTCCTTCTCATCTTTTTCATGCCATCAGCAATCACCGGTGTACTCCTCATCCTCATGGTTGATTTTCCCCCATTAAGAGAAATAAGCATTAATTTCATTGAATTGCACAGTTACACCTCATTTTTCTTCATGTGGATTTCTGGTTATCACATTCTTTGGCATACTACTTATTACATAAAGGGAATGAAAAAAGTATTCAAAAAATAAACATGAAAAAGAAATAAAACATAAAATGTTAAATTTAAAAAACTAATATTAACGTTTTTTTCACAATATAGACTAATATCAGAAAAATAAGAAAATCTAAAATATTTTTAGAAAATGAGTTAATACTTGCATATGAACCAGCGTGAATTCATACATACGTAATTACAGACATACATACGAACAACCCTTAAAAAGACCCCGGAATCTTTTCCTATTGGACTTTGGGATGTCACCACTACCACCATCATCACCATCTGATCATTACGATTATGCAGCAATTGGAATTGGAGTATTAATCGTATTTATCGCCATGGTCCTTGTCGCTGGAATAGCAGCATCAGTTCTTGTTCAAACCAGCACAATTCTTGAAATGCAAGCATTAAAAACAGGACAAGAAACAATTAATGTTGTTTCTAGTGGCATAACTGTTGATGCAATTTGTGGACATAATAGTTCAGGACAAATTGATAAACTTGCAATAGAACTAACTGCAAAAGCTGGTTCACCCGACATTGATCTTGGAGAAACCATTGTTGAAATCTCAGATTCCGATACCAAGAAAGTATTACGATATTCAAATAATTATACCAACCAATCTTCGATAAATGGAAACATTTTTACTAACGCAGATTTCGGAAATGACACTCATTTCGGCATCATCGTCCTACAAGATGCAGATGAATCCTGTTTGCAAACAAACCCCATCATCAATTATGGAGATCATGTGGTTATATCTTTAGATGCAAATCAATTATTCAATAAAATTGCTCCGAGAGTTGACGTTTTTGGACAAGTCATCGGTGAAGAAGGAGCCCCGGGAATTATTGGTTTCACCACTCCAGCCTCATTATCTCATGAAGTTATTTCCCTTCAATAAATTTTTCAGAAAAAATGATGGAATTATTAATTTAGTAATGCATCAGGGCGAGTATTTATTTTAACAAGATTATATTTTGAAAATGATTTTTATTGAATTGAACATTTGTTCATGTTTTAAGAATATATTTTTCTTTTGACCTAAAAAAAACTAAACAAAAACTTTTATATTAATTATTTCTATATATTATATGAGTTTATTTGATAGAAATTCGAATAAAACATAGCAGAAATATAAAAAAAGGGGGTATTAAACAATGAAGTATATAGGAATGAAAAAGGCAGGTTTTTTCATAATAGCTGTTAGTATAATGCTAGTTCTTCCATCGTTAACAGTTAATTCAATTCAAAGAAATACGGAAATTAAATCTGAAGATATGGAATTTAATTTTGATGATACGGAATCAACATATTCAATTGATATTACAAAAACAATTGACAACATGAGATACATTCCGATTGAGGAATCAAAAGTAGCAGATTATGAAAATGATATTGGATACAATGTTGATGTTGGTGATAGTCTTCGTCGATCTTATGAGATATACGTTGGAGAACCACCAAATGAACGAATACCTGGAAGAGGAAGGACAGGTACCTTGGATCCTGGTAGCGGAGACGATGCGGATTGCTATCGATTCATGGCATGTGAAGGACAAGTGATAACTTATTCCCTCTCCTCATCTGCACCATACACTATTGAATTGATCGATAAAGAAGAAGAGATTTTTGAAAGCGGAGGGACAACAGATTATACGGGATTGTATTTCATAAAAATTTATTCATCAAATGATCAATCTGCGGAGTATACATTCTCTATTGAATTGAACGGTCAGAATGATGCGGAAACGGGCTCAGATGCTGGGAATTCCATAAACTCACCCACAAAAATTTCTCCAGGAACATATGACGGTTATCTAGATTCAGACGACTGGGAAGACTGGTATAGTTTCGACGTATCAAGTGGAGAAGGTATATTCGTAGACCTCACTACAAAAGAGGAATCAGATTTTGATATTCACCTTTATAATCCAAATGATGAACACGTTCATTCTGAGCAGTATTATGGCGAAGATTCTTTAGAATATCCGGCTGATATGTCTGGAACCTGGAAAATAAAAATTGATATCTTCCCTGGATGGGATGAAACCAAATGGCCAGATAATTATTATCTTTATGGTTCAGGAGTATACGAACTAGAGTTATCCATTGGAGGATCTGCTCAATCACCACCATCATTAAAACCATTGCAACATCAAATTAACCCTGTTGCTCAAACTTTTGTAGTTCAAGATGATCAGCAAAGTACAAAAGATGAATACTCCTACATTTCAGCTATTCCTGCTGCAAATTATGTAGAAGATGGGAAACGATACGTTTCACCTATTGTGTATCAAGGAAATGATGATGTTCCAAATTGGTTTGCATCTATTGATGATACAACCCAATATTTGCTTGAAGATTGGAATGCTTATTTAGATCGTCATGGTTTAACACCAACTGAATATGCTGTTCCATCCGATCCGATAAATGCTGCAGCTGAAATTGCGTTAGAACACTGGACATCCTCAGATACAGCTGTATTAACTGTTGATGGAAGCGATTTTGAAGACACGATTAATACCGTCATCGATGAAGATGTATCTTATACCTGTACTAAAGAATCAACTCGGGTTCTTCCAGATGAATTAAATGAAATATCCTCAGATTCGTTTGCAAAGATAATGTACATTGGTTCACAGTGGGGTGCAATCCATCTTGAAACAGAAGGTGATCAATTTGAAGGAGATACGATGGTGCTTACTCCCCGTTACGAATCATTTATGGCTGATTGGTGGCCTCATGAGTCTAGAACACCTGGAAAAGATAAAGATACATTTTTCCCAATAACAAAGCCTGGTATTTGGATGCCTTTTGTAACAGATGATTCTGGTTTAGAAGCACTTAATATTGTAAAATATAGTGGCAGCCGACATTCAATTGATATTGGTCCAGCTGATAGTAGTTTAAAAGTCACTCTTTCAACTGAAGAGGAATCAAATTTAATTGCTTATCTTATCGATCCTGAAGGAAATGTACGAAGACCTCGGTATCCTCATTGGAACGGTGGAGAAATTAAAGATCTTTACCAGTGGAATGGTGGTCACTGGGATCATGATGAAGATGAGTATCGTCATTTAATTATTGACCCGCATACAGAGTATTCGGTTGAAATAAATAATCCAATGCAAGGTACTTGGACTGCATTGGTTGTTCCATATTTAAATCTGGATACGTGGGATGCTTCTTTTGATGGAACATTTCATATCAAAGCTTCGATTCGGGAACATGATCAAAAACGAGTTTCAGCTGGTTTATCAGCCGCTAATGCTGCAGTTATCGCATCTCAAAAACATGCGCCACTTCTTTATGTTACAGAGGAGGATATACCTCAAGAAACAACGAATGCATTACAATCCTTAGGAGTTTCAAATATTCTTTTTGTGAATATTGACGAAGTAAGTAGCGCTTCTCCAAGTGGATCCGTAACAGAATTTACAACCGTTCAAGATGTAATATCAACTATCAAAGAAGATAGTTCTTCAGAAAATGTCATAACAGTAACATCATTTGCAACAGGCGATGGTTATTTCGCACCATCTGCAATGATTGCTTCATATCATGGTGGTCCAATCATTAATATCGCTGAAGCTAAAACAGCTTACAATACTATTGATATGTATCAAGCATTCCGTGAATATACAGGCGATTATTATCACGGCTGTCGGTCATTAGGACATCTTCCAATGATGCAAGAAGACTTAGGCATAAATAATCCGCCAACATTGTTTGATTTGATATGGCATTATCTTACAAATGATCAAACACTCCCACCTGTTGGACTTGACCTCAAAAAACAATGGCTTACAACAGTTTATGATGATCTTTATTCAGTCATAGATGGTTACGGGCTTGATAATGAAGGCCAGGAAGCATATATTTTTGTTTCACCTCGAGACACAGATATTCGTGATTCAATGGGACGAGCAATGACTGGAAATAACTCTTACGCAGGATTAATACCCGTTGAAACAACTGCTTTCTCATCATCTATCATCTGTCGAAATATTTTGTATCCTGCAATTATTCATGCAAACCCCGGAAAAGACATTACCACGTCTCAACACATGAACTATTTTACAGGTCAATATGATCATACCGGCAATGATGGTGTCAAATATACCACATATGCTCCTCGGGACAATAAACATGCATTTTCTTCATTCGACCGATTCTATGAAGGTCACTGTATGTGGGAAAACTTACTTGAGCGTTATAACCAAGGAGCGTTGATCTCACTTTATTCTGGACATGGTACTGGAGGATCAGGACTTTCTTCTCAATATCAAAATGTCGCTGAGCAATTTCCAAAGGCCGAAATTACTCATGAACATTTAAGAGACTTTGATTGGTGGGATTCATGGGCAGGGTATTCAGGATATGATGAAAGACTGACAAAAACTGTTCGAGATCAAGCGATGTCGATTTATAATTCTGAAGAACCAAGCTTGTATAACTTAATTCATTTTAAATGGGTTGATCAAGCATTCGAAAACTTGCATAGTGAAATTGAAATATGGAGCAGTTGTACGACTACCTCTCATTTTGGTCCTATCGTTTATCTATCACACGGAACGGTGCTTTATGCAGGTTGTTTAGGATCCGGATATACACTTGTTGATGATCTTTACAAATCATGGATAATGAGAGATATTTTAATCAAAGGCTATACTATCGGTGAAGCATTTTCATTAAATCACTGGATTGTAAATCGAGATTTCACTACAGGTGATCCTAGCTCGGTTTATGGAGATGCATCGTTTTTCGCAGATGGTATCAGTAGCAACAATGTTATCTTTGGTGACCCTACCTTACAAGTTTATAATCCAACTTGGGATGAACCAGTACCAATAGAGAAATAATGTAATCTCTCTATTCTTTTTTTCTTTTATTTTGAGTCTTCTCCGTTTTTAGGTTCATGTAATTTCCTCGAGAAATTGTTGTTTGGTTATAAATTCTATTGATGTTTTGATTCTTATCATATTATGATTTAGAATTTGTTATTGATCTGACTGTAATTACCTTCAATAATCTAAATTTTTGAGGACACAATTAGACCAATTATTTACATCATATCCTATCTACCGACATTCCGCACCCCTTATTCAAAAAATCCTGATTTTTTAAACTCATTGGCA
>CAZYLG010000001.1:9549-117045 GCA_964648565.1 uncultured Thermoplasmatales archaeon | reverse complement strand
CAGATTATATACAAAGATTTAATAGAATTGGATTCCAGAAGCATAAATTGGAGGAGCAACTAGGACTATATGATTCTAATTTAACTGAATGGGAGAATATGCAATTGAATGGTTGGGATCGTATTTGGGACTGCGGGAATAATGTTTTTATACTAAAATAAAAAGTTTTTATAAAAAATTAGTAAGATAACTATATGAAGTTTGTTTTATCAGTAGAGGAAAATGGATACGAATTACGTTTTTGGGATGAATTAAATGAAGAAGTAGGTTCTCTATTAATGTGTGATTGGGATTTAAAACGTATTTTTAAAAATTTGCAATATTTAAATTTTGATATAAAATTTAGTGATGCATATAAAATTGAAGATTTATTGCAGATTAAACATTTTGTTTTGTTGACTGATGATAGTACAGATGAGCAGTTGATTCATAGGAGATTAGAAATTTCATGATAGCCGATTATAAACCTTCTAAAGATACTACTACTATATCTATTGATGTTAAAGATGGTAGATTGTTTAAAGATAAAATGTATAAGAAGCTGAAGAAATTTTATATTCATCGACAACGAGTAATAGGGGACAGAATTGTATTCGAGATTCGATCTCAACGAATTAATGAATTCGTACATCAAGTCGAATCTTGGGGAATTAAATGTTATTATCATCGATTTCATAATCTTTATAATAAATAAGGAGTTTTTATAATGAAGAATAAAATAAAAAGACTATATGAAGATTGGAAACAATCTAAGAATATAAGAGATTTAAAAAAAGCTGATACATTACTTAAAGAAACGTCGCACAACTCTTCTCATTTTAACGAATTCATTTCTTTTTTAGGATCTGACGGGAAGAGAATGAAAAAATATTTCAATGAAGCTAAAAATGAATTTAGTGAGAATAAATCAAAAGCCAAAAAAGAATTTGCTAATTTTTTATTAGAAGAAAAAGGTGATGGGAGCGTAGTTGACAGTATCGGTTTATCATATTATCCAATTACGGATAGATCGAAATCTGTAGTATCAACCATTGAAGTTGGAACACCTTCTGGAGCTCCTACAGAAATTCTTAGAGCAATTGTTGGTGGTAACTTTTATTTGGCTGCTCAGTTGACGGCTCTTAATTGGGGAAAATTAACAGTAGCTGATAGAAATTTAATTATGAAATTGGCTCACCTGCACGGAAAATATAACACTGGAAATACAATAGTTAAAGATTCAGGACACACTGTTTTCTATGATGTAGAAACAAAATATGATGTAAAAGATGGAATAGAATTAGAAAAAAAATCTGATTTATCCAAAAAAGATTTTCTCAAACAAGCATTTCCGCTAACTGATGTAGAAAACATGAAAATATGAAAAATCTATATATAGGGTACTGTGATATTGTATATCGAGAACAGAGAAAAGAAACTGTAGATACAGCTCTTCTCGCACAATTTGATCCACAAACATTAGATGATGATGAATATAGAGCATTATTTGAATATATTAATGGAGACAGTAGTATAGAGGGTACAATTATAAATAGCGCTACAATATATTATATTTATATCGGAATAGATTTTACGTATAGAAGAGAATTCTTTATTAACAAAAAATTTAATGATGAATGGAGTTTCGCGGTTGAAGATGTATACGAAACATATAATGAAGCTAAAAAGGCTTTTATTAAAGAAACAAATGAATCTGGTTCTAATCCGCAAAGAGCAATAATAAAAGTAATGTTGTAGGGGTTTATTCTAATGATTAAAAAAGGAATGATTTTTCATATAGAAGACCCAGTTGAATTCATTTATATTAAAAATATACATGCAGATAAAGCTACCGTAGTTTCGATCGATTCAGATGTAACATCATCAGATCCAGAATTTATATATACTATTGATATTAAAGAATATAAAAATTTTTTTGATAACAATGAAGTAGTAGTAAATAATCCTCAAATCCACAAACAAATAATAAGAAATTTATTTTAATTAGAGTAATGAGTTAGCATATTTATATATAAATACATTTATACATTATACTTCATATAACCACATCTATACATCTTTATCTTTTTAAAAACATTAATAACAATATAATTTTTTGGAGGAAAAAATGGAAATTTTTAAAAATGGAGAATTTTCCAAGGAGTTTTTTATATTCTTAAAATATAATTTTTTACCCAATGATGAGGTAGAATTATCAAACACAGATGAGAAATTGTACGAAGAGTTCTCAAATAAAATATGTAATTTAAAAAATGAATTGAAACATAATTCTGAAAAATCAAAATCTACTATAGGTTCTTTATTTTCAATGTTTGGTTTTTCAAGAAAATATTGTGCTATTTCCGGTAATCCAATAATTGGTAAATATTTTAAGCTTAATGGTAAAATTGTATCTAAGGAAGCATATGAAGCTCATCAAATTGTAGAAGAAATAGAAGATTTCGATAATAAAATTCAAAAGAAAAAAGAAGTTAAATGAAAATAAAAATAAATGATAAATGGGAAGAATTTTATCCTCTTTTATATAGAGAAGAAATTATTATAGAAAGAAAAAAAAGATATTATAATGATTTTTTAGTATGTGCTGTTACCCCTATATCATTTATTTGTGACAAATGTAAGGAACATGTAAATGTAACATTAAGAACATATTATGAGGATGATAATTTTAAAGAATTATGTTCAAAATGTAAAAAAAAGAACACCATGAAACGACATTACGGTGTAGAAACTAATTTAGCAAGAAAAGAAATTTATAAAAAAACTCAAGATGCTGTAAAAAAGAAGTATGGTGTTGAAAATGTCGGGCAAATTAAAGAAGTAAAAGAAAAAATTAAACAAACAAATTTGAAAAGACGAGGTGTTGAATACAGTTTTCAATCTAAAGAAGTAAGAGAGAAATCTAATAAAACTAAATTAAAAAGATTTGGTAGAATAAATGTTGGCCAATTTGGTACTGAGGAACACGCACAAGCTATTAAGAATAAATATGGTGTAGAACATCCTTTACAAAATGATGATGTAAAAGAAAAAGTAAAACAAACAAATTTAAAGAAATACGGTTATACTTCTTTTACTAAAACAACTGAATATAAAAAATTACTTAGAGATAAATATAATATAGAAAATGTTTTCCAATTAGAATATGTTAAAAATAAACTTAAATTATCAAAGAAACAAAATTTCTTTGATAATTTATCAAATTCAAACAGATTACAAAATAAAGTAACCCCCTTATTCTCCATTGAAGAATACGAAGGAGTAAATAAAAAATATAGATGGAAATGTAATAGATGTGGTCATAAATTTGAAGATCATATAGATGATGGTAGAATACCAAGATGTTTTATATGTTATCCAAGAAGAATAAACAATAAATCAAATTTAGAAATAGAATTATATAATTGGTTAAAAAGTTTTAAATTAAATGTAATTCATAATGATAGACAATTAATAGCTCCGCTTGAACTAGACATTTTCATTCCACAAAAAAATTTAGCTATAGAGTTCAATGGTATCTACTGGCATAGTACAGAATTTATTATAGATAAATGGTACCATCAAAAGAAAGTAGAATTGTGTTATAGAAAAGGAGTTCGGTTATTACATATATGGGAAAATGAATGGTTAGAAAATATTAAAAAAGTTAAAAAACATATAGTATATTATATAGATAATATGAATGAATATATTAAAGTAGAAAAACCTAAATTAGTTGAAATAAAAAATAATTTAATTTGGATTTAAAAGGAGGTAGAAATTGAAATCAAATTTAGAAGATTTTTTAAATGAAGAATTATTAGATATAAAACCTAAAAAAAATAAATCTAAAAAGAAAATTGAATGGAAAGAAACAGATACAGAAGAATTATTAGAACAAGATGAGAAAAAAGAAAAAGAAAATGAAGGTGACAAAGAAGAAGATTCAGAAGATACAAGATCTGGAGAAGAAGATGATAATGAGCCAAAGGTTGGAAGTAGAGATGATGAAAAAAAGAAAGATGCCCCAAAAATAAAACCTAAAAAACCGAAACATGAACCTCAAGGTAAAAAAGTTATGGAAATATCATTATCATTATCTGGAGAAGACTATGGTAATGTAGAAATCGGGGATGAAGAATACGCCGCCATTACGGGATTAAGTTCTTTACTTAGCTTCTATGATATAGATGCAAGAAAAGTAGCTGATGCATCTACTGCAACAGAATCATTAACTCTAACAGTTAAAGAAATTGTATCTCAAGTACAAAACAACGTGTCATTAATGATGAGAACCAATATCGATGACACATTAAGTATCAATATATTAGTTAATGAAATGGGTCAACCATTCAGTGATATGACTCAGGCAATAGATTATTTCAACAACCAATACCAAACCCATATTTTAAACACTATTAATAGAGAAATTCGATAAAGGGGGGACCATGTCAAAAAAACCAGCGAATCATTATTACGATAATGAAGTAGTACAAGGGAAAATAGAAGAGTATCTATCATATCCGCAAGAAGAACGATTAGAAAATTCACATACACTGCGATTACGAGAAGAAGTTTTAAAAGAGGTTGGAAAAATTGTCAATGGGATCATATTCACGCAAAAATTTACAATATGGGAGCCTTATGATGATTTATATCAAGAAGCAATGGAGGCATGTACAAAAGCATTAGAGAAATTTAACCCTAATTTTATAACATCTAAGGGAGAAAAGGCGACATCATTTAATTATTTTAGTTTAACAGCAAAACGATGTTTAAAATTTTATACAATTAGAAACAAAGATAATAGAGGTCATTATCAAATTGAAGATTATTCATATTTATTACCTCATGATTTTGATATCACTGAAACTTCAAAATCCATTATATCTGAATCTTTCGTTAAACAGTTAAAGGAAATTTTTGTCAATAAAGGATATAAAAAATATATTCCTTTAATTGATATATTACATGATTATTTAGAAACAATCGGAGATTTCAACAAACGGGATTACTTTCGCTATTGTAAATTTAAGGGTTGGTCACCCAATCTAGTGAGGAAGTTTTTAAAAATTATGCATGAATATAAAGAAAAGTTGTATGAAATATATATTCAATAATTCTATTATAGAAAATAATAATAATTGACGCATATTCGAAAAGATAAGTATAAAGTATAGGGAGACAATATTATGAATAATCTTAATGATATAATGGATTCATTATTTGAGCAGGAATTTTCCGCAAGTGGTGAGAATTTTAGAAAAAGAAAAGGTGAGTTAGAGACTACTGAGGATTTTGTAGCTATATTAAAGGGTGAGAAGAAATTCGAAGGAGATATTGATACTCCTGAAGAAATGCAGGCTATCATTGATGGTATTAATAAAATTCACGATGAAATTAAAAACACAACAGTAAAGGTAGATAAAAATTCTCCATCCTATCAAATGAGAAGACGCTTAGTAAGTTTTTATGACAAAGCTCAAGACATACAGAAAATTTTAAATAAAATTAAAAGTGGAAAGAAAATTTCAGAAAAAGAATCAGATATGTTTGATGAGTTTGCTGAACAGGTGGAGGATGTTTTATTCCATGAAACATATATGAAAAAAATGTTTGCTGCTGAAAAAGGAGAAACAAGTTCTATTCTTGAAAGTTTTCAGAAAGCAATACCAATAAAGTATACTAGTCCTAAAGGAAAAGATTATTATGGACTCATTCGTCCTCCTTCAGGTACAATTACATGGCAGGGACAACAACTTAGCAATAAGAGCGCTCCAACAGAAGTAAGAGATATTATAAAACAAGATGATGAAGTAAATTTAGGATCTCAAATCCCGTTTGATGAATCTTCGAATACTGTTCTTAGAGGAGCTAAAAACGTACGACGAGCATTGGATAGTGGACGAATTGAAATCCTTGATGATCCGGCTACTGTTAAAAAAGTACGAAAAGCTTTCGAGAACAGTGGGGTAGAATATAGTAGTCGGGGATGGCCAAAGAATCTTAATAAAGTAATAAAAAGCGTAGATTTCTGGAAAAAAATTAAAAATTTATTCTAGTATGAGTTCTATTTATATCCATAAAGAAACTTTTCCTGATGAAAATGATACAGCAGATATTACCCTCTACCACCTCACTGAGAAGAAACCGAAGTTCATCGTAACCATCTACGGATTTCTTCCTACCCTTCAATCTCCACTAAAGGAACTCGAACCCCACTATATAGAAATCATAGATTCTTCGATGACTTCATTCATATGGGAGAATGCGAGAGGAGCTGTCAATAATCCGGTGGAAAATGAACATGAAGTGGATAAGGTGATGAGAGTTACTCCCTCCATTGAACGGTTATTTATTAGGACGATATTTGATCCGAGTGTTGAATTTAATGAATAAAAATCTTCAGAGAGTATTAAAACAGGTTAAATTGACTCAATCAGATTGGGATGATTTAATAAAAGATTTCGAAGAAGGGGAAACAAAATTGTTAATTAGAGCTAAATATAATCTCAACAACTTTCAGTATAAATATCTGAAAAAATATTTATATGGTGAAATTGAATAATAAAATTGTACATTTTAATTAAAAATTGATAAAGATAATTATATGAGTGAAGAAAAAGATTTAGAAAAAACAAATCAAATAGATAATCCCCATACTAAGGCCGTTGAACAAATGAATCAAATGGCTAATAAAGTAGTTGATAATATTGAAAGTGATAGAGAGAAGTCAGAAGAATTGTATGATTTTATGAAAGATAGAATTGATTTAGAAAATGATGGTTCTGATGGTACAAGAAATGCGATGGCGAAAGCTCTTGAACTTCAAATGAAGGGTACGGATCAGTTGGTTAATCTATTGAAGATTAAAGCGAAAATGATTAATCCCAATAAGGGTACTAATATTAATATAAATCTTGGTGATTATGATGATAAACATGGCACAGATACAAATAAGATGATTGATATCGTCGAAAATTTAAGTTCTGAAGAATAATTTATTTAAATTAGATTTGAGCATACTTGGGCTAATTGGTTTTCTAACTATACCATCAATCAATTGCTCATTTAACTCGTTTGAATCATAAAAAGCACTTTCAATTAATATAGGAACTTTATCATCTATTTTTCTGATTTCTTTTATAAAATCGTAACCATTCATAATAGGCATCTTCATATCTGTTACAATAAGTTCAATAGAATCTTTATGTTCCTTAAATAATTCAAGTGCTTTTTCACCGTCCTCAGCTTCTAATATTTCTACGTCATTTCGTAAAAACTTTGGAATATATTCTTTTAAAAAAAGACGAGGTATACTTTCATCTTCTACTACCAGTATTTTCATACAATTATCTTTACTCATTTGATGTCAATGTTGATGGTATTTTCCAATTTTTAAATGAATGATAATATTGTAATGTTTTTGCTAAATCACTAGATTCATATAATTTATCAGGAATAATACCTTCTCCACCATGCCAATGTTGTTCTATAACATTATATTCATTTTCAAATAATGATAATATAACCCAATCTTCACGATTATTAAATGTATGCATCAAATCGTCAATACGAGCAATAAGTAATTTAATTGCTTGTTGTGGATTGTTTAACGTTGTTGATCCTTTATATGTAGTTTTAAATATATCATCTTCTTTAATAAGTGGTAATTGACTCATACGTTCTGCTTCTTTTAAATAAAAACCAGCAATACCATATTGATATTCGGTATTATATACAGGATTAAAATTAGTTTTTACTTTCATATACGCTACTGGTAAGAAGAAATTTACATGGGGCAGACGCTCTGTACATAACCATAATTGATTAAATGTATTTAGAATTTGTTCATCATTCATTTTTTGTTCATCAGGTACATCATTAGTGTAATATCGCACGATTTCGAAGAATTGATCACGAAGACGTTCTTTTCTTTGGTTAACCGGAAGACGTTCCCACTGATTTGCTAAATCAATTTGTGAACGGGTTTTAATAATTTTTTCAGTTTCTTTAATATATGTACTATACATATCATTGATAGTTTTAACGAAAAAATATGATCCAACTGCCATGGTGGCTACAGCAAGAAATAGAACCCCAGCTAGAATTCTAATAATTCGTTTCATATTTTTTTCATTATTATCATGACCTTGAAGCATTTGTACAATAGAATGTACATTTTCATCATCGTTACTTATTCTTCTTTTTGTTGGTTGCTGTTGTTGTTTTTGTTGTTCTGCCATATTCACTCCTTTCTATAATATATGCTCTTTTAATAATTGGTACTCAATAACAACATCGGATCAATCGGGGTACCATCTTTTCTAATTTCATAATGTAAATGAGAACCTTGAGAGTGGAGACCTTCATCCCCCATTAAACCAATTACGTCTCCTCGTTGTACTTTATCACCTTTTTTTACTGATATGGCTTTTAAATGTGAATATCCTGTCGTAAAACCATATTGATGTTTCAGTACAATAACATTGCCCATTGATTCATCATTATAAATAGTAGCTTTCACGTCTCCTTCAGCAGGAGCTAGAATTTTATCACCTTCTTTACCTGGAATATCTATTCCTGCATGAAAATGAACTTTTCCATCATTAAACAAATCTTCTCTAAAACCGAAACCAGAAGTTATACGAGGTACTCCATTCGTTTCAATCGGCCAAGTAAAAGGAAAGTTGTTAATAAACTCTTTTCGTGCTTCTAAATAATCATGTATACCTTCAAGAATTTGTTGGTCATCCTCCATAGTATAAATTGTTTGACGTAATTGAACAAATAATACTTCATCTGATTCTTTTATGCTTGGGGTGTTATAACCTCCAGTCTGCAACGGAGCTTCTTTATTATGTAATAATTCAAATATTTCTTTAATTGACTCTTTATATTGTTGTTTAATTTCTAACACTTTACCATATTCTTGCTTATATTTATCTACTTTATATTCAAGTTCCTGAATATATATTTCTTGAGTTCGATCTTTTGATTGATTTTTTTTATTCATTATCCATTGATTTATTAACAAAGACAACGTGAAGAGAAAGATAAATATGATAGTAGAGATAATCGAAAATGTAACTATTTTTTTATTCATATGAATTATCTTATAAAAATATGCTCAGGAGGTGATAATATTATGAATTTAGAGGAATTTTTCAATACATATGAGGAAGAACAACAATTGGTAGAATATGTAACTAAGGTAGAAGGACATAAAAATTCAAAAGGTGAGTCAGCACCATGGGTAATTAAAGATCATGATACTGGAAAAATTATCTCATCACATAAAACTAAAAAAGCTGCTGAAAGTCATTTACAAGACATTCATGCTCATAAATAAAAGGAGAGGTTAATGGCACGATATCTAAATGATTTAAATGATGCTGGTACTTTACAGAATGCGGATTTAACTATTGTACAGCAATCAGAAGTAGATAAAAAAACAACATTAGAGGGAATAGCAAACTTTGTTTTAGATAAAGTATTCCCAGTAGGGGCGATGTATATTCAGATGCCGAATATGGATGATCCATCTACATTAGGATATCCTGGTACATGGACTAATGTTTCATCCGATTATGCAGGGGCGTTCTTTAGGGCTGAGGGTTCTGGAACGTATGGATCAGCCCAGGTTTTTGATAATCAGACGGCTTCACAGAAAGATCAGATGCAAGGACATTGGCATGATTATGATACGAAACATGGTTCTTACGGGAATATGGCTATTGATGGAGCTAGTGGAACTGGTTCATATAATATAAGAGGAAAACAAGTTGATAGTGGTAAAATAGAAATTACTTCTCCAAAATCAGATGGTATCAACAGTACCCCACGGACCGGTTCCGAAACAAGACCAGAAAATTATACAATAAGAATATGGAAACGAACTATATAAGGAGGAATAAAATGTTTTTATTTAAAAAGAAAACAGATTCACAATTAAACAAACAACATTGGGAAAACAAATGGAAAAAATCACCAGTTATTTATAATGGTAGAGCATTACGAGGGAAAAAAGATAGAATCGCAATTGACGTAAAAAATTTTATTACTGAAAATGATGACATGCTTCAAAAAATTATTAATGATTATAATTTAAAGAAAAGATCATATGATGACACAGCATTAGCAATTCAACGTCAGGTAGTGAGATTTTTAACATATAAATATGATTCTGAATCATCACAAGTTCCTGAATTTTGGCAATTTCCATTTGAGACTCTTCAATCAGAAATTGGAGATTGTGAAGATGGAGCTATATTAATCGCTTCATTATTAATAAATGCTGGAGTTCCAGCATGGAGAGTAAAGGTTGCAGCTGGTTACGTACAAGCTGAACCAACCGCACCGCAAGGTGGACATGCGTACTGTCTTTATTTAGCAGATGATAATGAATTCCGGATTCTGGATTGGTGTTACTACCAAGATTCACGAATACCAATAAAAGATAAACCATTAGCAAAAGATGGCGGACAACGAAACGCGTACAGGGATGTATGGTTTACTTTCAACAATCAACATTCATGGGCTGGTGGTCCTCTAACTGTATTTGATTCACGAATGAGTAAACAACAATCAGCTAAGAAGGAAGAAGTATTAAAAGAAGAAGATGGAAGTAATGATATTATAAAAAAAGTTGAAGTGAAGACTAATAAAGGAAATTTAATTCAACATAGTATTTAAGAGGCGAAATTATGAAAATAATGGGAAGTAAATTTAATAGTGATAATTGGGTTACTGGAAGTAATGATTGGGAAGACAAAGATATAGTTCACATAGTAGATACTGAACCTGCTTGGGATGGTTCTCAAGCAGGTGATGTGTATTATATTACTACAACCGACGAAATAAAATTAGGAATCACTCAAGATCCATATTTTAAACTTATTATGGGTGGTACTATCGGTTGGGATATTGATCTTAATCTTTATTTAGGTGAAGATGCAATCAATTATGATGACACTATAACATCTACTATCACATTAGATTCAAATACAATTAATATTGATCAGGTAGTGTTAGAAGTCAATAATGCACTTGCATCTGGAACTATAGATTTATCAGATTATATAGAAGCATATAAAGATGGAACACATGTTGGTTTACGTTTATTATACCCAACATCAAGTGAATTTACTCTATCAAGTCCAATTGGTGTATTCGGGTGGTCAGCTGGAACATATGGGAATTCACATCTTGGTACAACTGATTTATCTTCAGGTCATGACTGGAGTGGATCGAATTCAGAAACTATTGATATAAATTTTACGTTTATTGATACCGGAGATAGATTCGAAATCAATAGTTTTATTGAAGTCCACCCTGGAGCAGTTAATGTTGAAGTATATCTGAATGGCGAATTAATGGAAAATAGTGAAGATGGTGATTATATCAGTAATCTTGCAGAAGATCCTCCAGAAATTGATTTTAATTATATTATTCAATCAGATGATAAGATTGCTTTTATAATAAGCGGGCAAGCTTCACTTACCAATTATGTAACTAAAATTTATTTACAAGACAAACTCGGTGCAATTGATACCGATATTTTACCAGAAGATGATGAAACATATAATATTGGTTCACCGACACTTACATTTAATACTATTTATGCAAAAACTGGATATTTTGCCGAATCTAGCGTTCATATCGGAGATAGTATTATCTCATCGACTAGCGGCAATTTACAGTTTTCAGAAGATAACGGCACTACCTTTTTTACTTTTCTTAAGTCTGATATTGAAGGTGAAGATTTCATATTAGATTCTGATAGCGGTTATAAACTGGTATTAGAATCAGATACAGCAATAGAAGTAAAAGGTCTGTTATCACCTGAAATGACTGGTGCTACTGGAAATATTTCAACAAGAAGTATAGGTTCCCCTGCATCATTATTTCATTCGTTATATTCTGACAATATATATACCAATGCTTTGTACATTAATAATAAAAAAGTATTAGAAGACAATGGCGGAATAACCACAATTAGTACAAATGTAAATGAAAATTTACAAATACAATCTACTGGAACTGGAAATATCATATTAGATTCCGAGAATGAAATACAATTTAATGCAGTAACTGACATTAAATTTATTGATGATACAACATTCAGTAATGATGTAACAATTGATGGTAATCTGACTGTTAACGGGACAACGACAACAGTGAATACTGCTTCATTAGATATAGAAGATAATATTCTTACAATCAACAAAAATCAAACAGGCGTTCCACCTTCTACTTTAGTATCAGGAATAGAAGTAGAAAGAGGGGATGAGTTAGATTATAGATTTATGTTTTTTGAAGATGGAAATTTTTTCAAAATTGGTGTAAATGGGGGTGAACAAGCAGTTGCGACACGACAAGATAATCCTATAGATAACGGAATACCATTTTGGAATAATACAGAAAAACGGTTCGATACGGATAGTACAATTACATTTGATAAAATTGTAACGATTAGTCAGGGAACTGTTTTTCCGGCATCTCCTAATTTTGGAGATGAATTTTATAAAACTGACGTAGATGAGTTCTATAAATATAATGGAACTTACTGGATACAAATTTAATTCAAGGAGGATTATACATGAGTATACAAATCGATTATAGATTGGAGAATGTAGAATATCAAATCAAAAAACAATTTGCGGGTAGTCTGACTGATGAAGAGGTTGTCGAAGCAGTTCGATCAATTTATGATGCGATAGTAGGTCTATCAGATAGAGTTGGAATTAGAACAACTGCTACTGGCTCCAGTGCAACATTTACACTTGCAGCTGGATCAAATGACGCATTATCGACATTGGGCTGGACAGCTGGTACGTATATAGGATCAGACGCGACATTCGATGATGCCACCCCCGCTTCACATAATGGTGAAGAAGATTTACCAAGTGGATTTGATTGGGCTTCAACCAATCAGGATTTCACAGTAAATGGCACAACAGTCAATCTAACTTCTACTACTACCGATGTCAATACAGTAGTAACCGAAATTAACAATGCTCTATCGTCTGCTGGGGTAACTGGTATTGAAGCATTTATTGTTGCAAGTATCCCAGATCCTGCAGCTACACTACCAACAGAAATAATGGGAGTTACTATTGATTGGGATCCGAGTTACGAAAAATTCGTATTAGAAAAAGGATCAACAATTCTTCGAGATAACCTAATCGACAAACCACAACCACATGCCATAGATATGGGTTCAAACGACGCTCTTAAATTTAATGATGATGAGTATTTTGTTCTTTCAGGCGGCATATACAATGACGAATTATTGTTGTTGAACATTACATAAAGGAGAATTATATGGCTAGATATTTAAATGAATTAGATGCAGTAACATCACTGCAAAATACAGACATTATATTAGTAGAACAAAACACCCAAAATAAACAATCAGCTGTAACTAAATTAGTTGATATTCAATATCCTGTTGGTATGGTTATTGTGTCGTTATTAACATCAGCTCCCGATGGGTGGTTACTATGTGACGGTTCAGCAGTAGATAGAACTACATATGCAGATCTATTTGCTCTAATAGGAGAAACATATGGAATAGGAGATGGTTCTACTACATTCAATTTGCCTGATTATAGGGGACAGTTTTTAAGAGGAGCTGGAACTCATGGTTCACAGACAATGGCTAATGGAACAGCTTATAATGGAGGATCATTGGGAGATTGGCAAGAAGACAAATTCCAAGGCCACAGTCACAGATATTACTGGGTTTACGATGATGCTTCAAAACAGACTGGAAGTTCTGGATGTGGAAACAACAGATGGAATCAGATTTATTCTACAAGTATAGGTTCATATAGTGACTATGATACACCTAGAATAAAGTACGAAACGAAACCTACTAGTTATTCAGTTAATTATATTATAAAGTATTAAAGGAGAATTATATGGCTAGATATTTAAATGAATTAGATGCAGTAACATCACTGCAAAATACAGACATTATATTAGTAGAACAAAACACCCAAAATAAACAATCAGCTGTAACTAAATTAGTTGATATTCAATATCCTGTTGGTATGGTTATTGTGTCGTTATTAACATCAGCTCCCGATGGGTGGTTACTATGTGACGGTTCAGCAGTAGATAGAACTACATATGCAGATCTATTTGCTCTAATAGGAGAAACATATGGAATAGGAGATGGTTCTACTACATTCAATTTACCTGATTATAGGGGACAATTTTTAAGAGGAGCTGGAACTCATAGTAGTCAAACGATGGCTAATGGAACAGCTTATAATGGAGGATCATTGGGTAACTATGAAGAAGATGGTTTTCAAGGGCATACACATCTACAGTCTTCATACAACTATGATAACAAAAATAAAAGTAGTGGTACTGATGGTAATATTGCAAATAATCCTAGAAAATATAGTTATACATCAACTATAGGAGCATATGGAGATTATGGAACACCTAGAGTTGGATATGAAACGAAACCCACTAGTTATTCAGTTAATTATATTATAAAGTATTAAAGGAGAATTATATGGCTAGATATTTAAATGAATTAGATGCAGTGACATCACTACAAGATACAGATATCTTACTTGTTCGACAGAGTGGAGTTGATAAAAAAACGACATTAGATAAATTTACTAGTATAACAATACAATCTGGATTTGTATATGCATATGTGGGATCTACTGCCCCTGATGGGTGGTTACTATGTGACGGTTCAGCAGTAGACAGAATTACATACGAAGACTTATTTAATGTTATAGGTACTACATATGGAATAGGAGATGGTTCTACTACATTCAATTTACCTGATTATAGGGGACAATTTTTAAGAGGAGCTGGAACTCATGGTAGTCAAACGATGGCTAATGGGACGGCTTATAATGGAGGATCATTGGGTGACTATGAAGAAGATGGTTTTCAACCTCATGATCATTTACATTGGAGACAATATGATTACAGTAATGAAAGTGGCACTGATTATTCATGTGCCAACAACAAATGGACTAGTAGATGGATGGACGCTATAGGTTCATATAGTGACTATGATACGCCTAGAATAAAGTACGAAACGAAACCTACTAGTTATTCAGTTAATTATATTATAAAGTATTAAAGGAGAATTATATGGCTATAAATTTATTTAAAAATAAAAATAAATACAAAATTGATAAAATATATGATAATCAAATGACTCGGAAATTAGAAGAAGGTGATATTATTGTATATAGAGGCCCAAAGGATATATTGGGAAGTCTTATTATGGAATTCACAAGATCACCGTATCAACATGCAGAAACATATATTGGTGAAGGATGGACTGTCTCGTCCGAAGATTATGGAGTTACATTGAGTGATGCGATGCAATCTTCCTTTATTGATGTATTTAGAATAAAAGGTGGTCTAAGTGATCTACAAAAGAAGAAGATTCTTGTATCAGCATTCCGTTCATTATCAAAATCATATGCATATGCTGCATTAATTTTATTTCCATTTATTAATAAAAAGAAAGCATTAAGAAAAAGTGCTGATGAGGCGTTTATTTGTTCAGAGCAGGTGGCATTTAACTATAAAGAAGCAGGTATTGATTTAGTTGAAGGAAGACCGGAGGCGATTGAGTCTCCTGCTGATTTGGTACATTCTGATAAAATAGAATTTGTTGGTTCTTGGAAAAACGGCGTAAAAGTTGAAGATGCTAAACCGAGTAAACGACATCCAAGCCAGAAAGATAATCATAAATTCGCAAAATGGATCATCAAACGTATTGCAGATCCACTATCTGAATGGGATGAACATTATAAAGAATTAAAGACAAAATCAAGAATATGAAAAAAACTTAAAATAGATGAATTCTTTACTGTAAAAAAGTAAAGATAAATTAAAGAAAATTTTCTTAAGGAGATTTAGAAATGACACAAATCAGAGGAGAACAGATTAAAAATCTTTCAATAACTAATGCGCATATTGCCAATAATGCGAATATAGCACAATCAAAGATTGATCAAGATAGCGCAGGATGGATTGGTAGTGGTATTGTTCAGGTTGTTTCAACTGATCCAACATGGGATGGTTCTCAATCAGGGGAATTATATTATAATGATTCAACTGATGAACTTAAATTAGGTACGGCAACCGATCCTTATTATGAATTACTCATGGGTGGAGCTGGGGGATGGAATACAGATTTAAGTATTCAAACAGGAGCTGATGCGGCTGATAGGAATTCTACTATCACAAATTCTACTTCATTTGATGCTAATACCACGACTGCTTCTGAAGTTGTCGCTGAAGTAAATGATGCTATTACTAATGGATCGGCTGATTTATCTGAATATTTAGAAGCGTATAGTGTTGAAGATACTGATGCTGGAGAAATTTATATAGGAATTAGAGTAATCCAACCAACTGCAGGGGATGTTACTATTACAGCTAATGGAACATTAGGGTGGTCAGCAGGTACATATGATGAAGGACATCTTGGTACAGTTGATATGACTTCAGGGCATGATTGGAGTGGAGCCAATTCTGAATCAATTACTATTGAATTCACATATACAAGTGCTGGTTCTGAATTTAATGTATCAAGTTCTCTTGAAGCTCAACCAGATGCTTCTAATGTAGAAGTATTTCTTAATGGTGCTTTAATGGAGAATAGTGCAACTGGTGATTATACAGTAACTGGTTCAGGAACAGATTATACAGTAGAATTTAATTATCCAATTTACGATGATGATAAAGTTACTATTATTACAAATGGTAGTGCTTCTCTAACAAACTATACAACTAAGCTTTATTTACAAAATAAATTTGGTGCCATGGATACTGATATCATACCTGATAGTGATGAAAGTTATGATGTTGGATCTTCGAGTGCTAAATTTAATAATCTTTATGCAGCTCAGGGACATATTACTGATGTTCCTAATTTTGCAAGCGGTACAAGTCAACCGTCTACTCCTAAAGAGGGAGACGAATTTTATAATACTTCTACCGGTGATTATCAGAAATATCTTGGTGGAAGTTGGAGAACAATAGGAAATTATACATAATATAGAGAGCCTCTTTATTGAGGCTCATATTTTAAGGAGAAGTTAATGGCACGATATCTAAATGACTTAAATGATGCTGGTACTTTACAGAATGCGGATTTAACTATTGTACAGCAATCAACAATAGATAAAAAAACAACATTAGAAAATATAAAGAATTATGTATTAGAAGCTGTGTTCCCAATTGGTTCAATTTATACACAACTACCCAACAAAAGTACGCCCTCTGAGTTGGGATATCCTGGTACTTGGACAAATATAAGTAGTCAATACGCAGGAGACTTCTTTAGGGCTGAAGGAGGAGATGCTAGTGCTTTTGAAAGTGGAGAACAGTTGGATCAGATGCAACGAATAACCGGCAGATTTGATGGATCAAGTCTTTATAAAACGGGATACGGTAGTGGCGCCTTATCAGCAGGCGGTGGGACACAGCAGTCTCGTGCCCAGTATGATACAGGAGATCAATATGGTATGGCTTTTGATTCAGCTGATTCACCTGATGCTAGAACATCATCTACGACTGATGGAGAAACAAGACCAGTGAATCAGACCGTAAGGATATGGGAACGAACAGCTTAAAAAAGGGAGATTATAAATGTCTACAGTTCATAAATTAGAAAGTTTTACGACTCAAATGCTTAATTACTATAAAAATCAATCTCTTACAGATGAACAAAAACTTAATATAGTAGAATCAATGTTGTATTCAATTTTTAGAGAAGGACAAACAATTGCATTTAATAAAAATAATATGCCTACAAAAGTCATGGACACAACATTACAGTGGTTGGATAATTTTGGTACAGTAAAATTAAAAGCAGGGAATTTAGAAAAAGTTCGTAATTTTCGATCTCAAAAACAATCACCAAGTGGTGTTAGTGGTAAATTTGCAGTATCAAAAAATGCTTTTGGAAATGGTACAAGAGGTGATTTGATTGTACAACCGTTTGAAGTGAAATATCTTAAACGAGATACAATTTACGATTATAAAAATGTCTATTTACATATGGGTGCAAAGATTGTCCCTGAAGGCGATGGTAATTCTCTTATCATTATTGTTCATGATTCTTTAATTATGGAGCAACAATCACGAATAGAATGGGTAGGAAGAGACGCACGAGATAAATCAGGTGTACCCTCTGATTCATCATTAGATGGTTCACCAGCTACATATGCGTACGAACTATATAATGGTTATTATTCATTTTTACATAATGTAACATTAGAAAATGGAGAGAATGGTCAAGGTTCAGACCCTGGACAGGGAGGAGAAACTGCCGGAGCTATTTATATAGAAGCACAAACAATGGAAATGGATAAATCTGCTGCTATTAGAGCAGTCGGAGGAAGAGGTGGAAGAAGCACAGATGGTTATGGTGCAGGAGGGAATGGTGGTTTGATTATAGTTCGTGTTGTACGAAATCTTGGTGTTAAAAATAGTAAATTAGCAGTTCAGGGCGGACAATCAGGTGGAAATACTGGACATAATGGAATAAAAATAATAGAGAAATTATTTTAATTTTATAGAAAAAATATAAAAGATAAATATAGAGCCAACAATAACATGTTAGGAGGAAATTTAAATGGCTAGAACAAAGATTACAATACCTGCACAGGCGAGAGTAAACGAAAATCTTGATGTGACAATGCATAAAATTGTTAATTTAGCAGATCCCGTAGATGATTACGATGCAGTAAACTATAAAACGTTTAAAATATTAGAAGATGAAGTTTCAGGGACAGCTGGACAGATTGGAGTAGCTGAGGATGGAACATATACTGATGGTCTTTTTACAGATTTTGTTGAAACAACTCCGACAGGAACAGCGGTTGATAGATTTAATGAAGTTTTAAAAGCTCTATCACCAAGTCCTGCTCCAAATCTTTCTTCAATATCATTTCAAGATACTGGAGTCGCTGGAAATCTTTCATTTGGTACATCAAATCCAATTAGTGGATATGAACCAGTTAGTGGAAGTGATGTAAATGACTTATATTCAACATCAGGAAACGCTGAAGGTATTTTTGATGCAAATACAACAATGAATGGTACGATTGCTGATAATGTGTCGAATCCAGATGATTCACCATATCATGCAAATTCGTTTGGAGATGCTGATCAAGGTAACTTAAAACTTATGGTAAATGGTACAGAAGTAAGTAATGTAGATTTGACTTCTACATCATCTTCGATTGATACTTCAAGTGGAGGAACAGCTACTGGATTTAATTTGTCACAAGTATATAATGCAAAATTCGAGAGTGGTCAAGAATTAGATGTATTTAAACACAGAACAGGAACATGGTATCTTGCTCCAGCTCAACAACAGAATGGTTATAATACAGTTCAGGTTGTTCATACAGTTGGAGGATCTGATAGAAACACTCAAACATTCAACTTTGTAGTTGATGATTCAACCACAGCAACAACGTTCTCGGGTGAAAGTCTCGGATCATTAAATATGACTGGATCAAATCAACTTTCCGGTGTTACATATCATACAGGTGGGACAGCCTCATATGATTTAACAGTTTCAAACGCTTATCTCAATACATATTCAAGTTCTTCATCAGCGGTAACCCATGGAACTACAAACTGTTCTGCAGCATCGGGTGCTTTAGACCCAATCAACACTGGTGGCGGTGAAGATCATACAAAAGATTATGTAATAAGTGGGAAAACAGTAACAGTAAGTAGTAGTTCACGACTATTTGATGGAAGTATATCCATCGATACTGAAATACAAAGAACAATTCAATCAGATGCAACTTCTACTGGAGTGTCGATTGGAGGTATTTTATTAGATGCCACTTCACCTTCAGCTACTGATTCATTAGAGAATTTTGATGATGAAGGGTACAGAATGCATAATGGAGTAGAATCTAATCTTGATGATACAACATATGGAAGCGGATCCGGTCAATCTAACTATACATGGGATAGTTCACAAAATCTTGATACTGGGGATGCTAATCATAATGATGGACTATTAATTGCTGGAGGAGCTCTTTCATATCCATCGAATACTGGTCATATTTCTGGTATTACTGATGGTAATTTTGATGCTCCTGCAAATGCACCCTCAAACCCAAATTATAGTACAGCAAGCGGCGATAGAACATATATACGATACTTTTATGATTCAAATTCACGATCGAATTTTAGATTAGATGTTGATGGAAATAATATAAATTTTGTTGATGTTGCTACTGGTCCATCTGGGAATAATCTTACTCTTGAAGTTCTTGCACCAGATACTACGCAAGATGAAAGTGGAACAATTGAATGGAAAGACGCAATGGTAGCATATAGTGGAAGTGATGATGATATTGGTTGTTATGCTGGAACATATGGAAATAGTCCTCCAGGAAACTGGGGAATCACATTAGGAACTAGAAACACTTCAACATCTGGTAATGTTATTGTTATTAGAATAACAGCTGCCGCTGGTTGGACTGGATATTTAAGTAGCATAGATTTAACATGGCTATAAACTAAAAAAATAAGGAGAATAGTAATGGCTTTCGATATTGGAACAAAAGCAAATATAGCTTTCAAAAGAGCTTTAGGTAAAATACACAGTAGTAATGATAGGGATCCTGGAAACGAACCTAACGCGACCAAGATACTTATGGGTGCTCAAGATGTCTGGGCAAGATCAGTACATCCAGATCCTCTAGATAGTTCTAATGACGTTGTTATCGCGAGAGGTGATGCGGCTGATCCATATGGTAAAGGTGATAGTGATAGACTTATTCTAGAACTTGATCCAATATCTGGTACAGATAACTACGGTCCATACTCTGGTTTTTATGTCAGAATTCCAGCAGGAGGAGTTCCTGTAAATCTTCAAGGAAAAACAAATCCTTTTACTGGATCTGCCTATCAAGCTGGAGATCGTGTCGGAAATATTATTCCAGTATTCTTTGGTTTTGATTTACGACCAAAATTGTATGATGACACGTCAGAAGTTCCGTCATCTCATGAGAGTGATTGGTACTTAGATCCGTATGCTGGTATTCTTACTCAAGAAGATGATGAACCCTCAAAAATGGTAAATTTTGGGACTACAGGTAAATTACATTGTTATGTATATATTGGAGATTACGTTTCAGATAGATTATCCAGTCTTGGTGGAGGTACAACATATACTTTTTATGAAAATCAAACAATTGGTAGTGGAATCACTGGAACAATCGACGGTTCGAATGTAGATTTTGAATTAGATAATATTCCTATTGCCGCTTCTCTTCAAGTATATCTTAACGGTATGCTTCAAAAACAAGGAGAAGATTATACAATTACTGATAATGTGACAACTGGAGAAAATAAAACGATTACATTTACAGAAGCCCCTGAAGTTGTTACGATAGGCACAACTGATTATCCTGATCAAATTGTAGCAAGTTATCGAGTAGAAGATACTACGTAATACTGTAAAACTTAAGTTTTAAAAAGTCTTCCTTATCGGAAGACTTTTTTTATATAAAAATTCTTATTTAAATAAGATAATAAAAAAGGGGTAAAAAATGAAAACAGTATTAAGCATTGATACAAATTTTTTTAGTAGACCAATGTTTAAAGGAAACGGGTTCGTAAAAAACGAATACAACGTTCCACAAAATTTAAAAAAAAGGCACAATTGGATCACAATAGATGATGTCAAACAATATCTACCTAAAAAAATACGAGGTTCTATATTTCGAAATGCAAATTCAGAATTATATACATTAAATCAGTACGATTTGTCTAGAATTCAATTTATTCATATTGGAATGCATCATCATCTTTATTCACATAAAGGTAAAAACGAATATACGCATCTAAACAACCCACAACAATATCATGATTATAATATATTTATATATCTGTTCCAACACCTACAATTAAAAAAAATGACGTGGGTGTATCCAGATTACTTTACAAGCAGTGATCTAGCAGAACACTTTGAAATGTTTGATTATAAAATAGAGAAAGATGTATATAAAATTTCATTTGCTACATTTGATGTATATGTACGAGTAAAACGATGGATGGATTTTAAACAGCAATTAAAGAATCAACAGTATCAGCTGTTGTTGTTATTAAGAAATAATACTTCAACATTAAAAGATGATGAGTTCTTACAATTACGAGAAATGGTTATATGAAAAAATTAGAATATGTACAAAATTTAGTAAAAAAACAATATGATTATTATGATTTTTCAATTCCATACGAAAAGTTACAATGGTCTGGGGAAATAATAGACGCTGAATTAAATGACGGAACCATTGAACCAGTTGATAGAATGGTCGAGTTTACTTTATGTAAAATTAATGCTGCGTATTTTATAAATAGGTGGGGGTGGACATACCCAGCAAAAGGAGGTCCAATTCCACTAAAGCTGTTTGATTTTCAAATAGAAGCATTAGAAAGTTTTCAAAAAAATGGTAAGATAATTTTTAGAAAATCACGACAGGTCGGAGCTTCCGTTATTTCTGGTTCATACGCCTTATGGCGAGCAAATTTTTATAAAGGTGAAATGATTAAAATCATATCACTTACTCAAAATGACGCCATAGAATTTAAAGAAAAAACTATAGATTTAACATATGAAAATATTCCTGCATGGTTTCGATCTTCATCAGAAGCTGATTCCAGAACTCGATTACGGCTAGTAAATAAATCACAGATACAAGTATTAGCGAAATCAAAAAATGCTGGTCGGGGAGGAACTCCTTCTTTAGTAATTATTGATGAAGCAGCATTCAATGAATGGATGTCGGATATATGGAAATCAATCGAACCGTCATTAGATAAGGGAGGAGATTGTATTGTCATCTCTACAACGAATGGGGTTGGAAATTGGTATCATACGACATATACAAAAGCTGAAGCTGGAGAGAATGAATTCTATCCAATTTTTATTCCATGGTGGAGATACCCAAATAGATCTAATCCATGGAGAGAAGACATCTTACAAGGAAAAATTGAAAATAAAGAAGAATTTATAAAGAAAGAAGAAAAAAAACAATTAGAATATAAAGGAAAACCTAAACAAGGACCATGGTTGTGGAAGCGATGGTCGAATGCCGAATCTGATCGAGAATTTAGACAAGAAATCTTAGCTGAATTCTTAGGTTCAGGAGATACATTTATAGAATATAGTAAGCTTGTTGAATTAGATACAAGAAAACGTTCACCAATAATAAAAAATGAATATCCCAATCATTCATTATGCAATGGATTATGGATATGGGAGCAACCTCGATCTGATTCAATGTATATATTAACTGCGGATACAGCTACAGGACACGGTAAAGATTACTCAACATTTCATGTTATCGATGTGTATAAACGAAAACAAGTGGCTGAATATAAAGCACAAATAGCAACTGATACCTTCGGTGGTATTATTAAAACGACAGCACGATTTTATAATAATGCATATGTTATTATAGAATGTAATCATCCAGGACCCGCAGTGTTTAATGAGGTATATAAACACCAAACAGACTCCTATCCTAATGTATATGTAAAAAACAAGAGTGGAAATCCTTGGGGATGGGATACTACTCCAAGAAGTAGAATACTTCTCATGGAAGCACTCAATAAAGATTTAAAAAATAATTATACTGAAATTTACTCTGAACGTCTTATTGAAGAAATTAAAACATTTATATGGAAGGACAACAAACCTCAAGCAATGAAAGGATGTAATGATGATTTAGTAATAGCATATGCGATATATTGTCATCTTATAGAACAAGTTCATTCATCTCGCCCTGCTCCAATTCACACAAAGGATAAAGTTGTAGATTATGAAAATTCAGAAGGCTTTTCAGAGGATTGGGAACTAAAAGAAGAAGAATTCATGGAAAGACATAATATGACTATGGAAGAATGGTATTGGATGCAAGAAAAAGATTTACCAAAAGAATACATAGAATGGAAAAAACAGAAAAGAAGAGAAAAAAAAGAAGAATTATCTGAAGAATTAGCGAAAGATAATAATAGAGACACGGATAATATTCCTGGCTTACCTGTTATCACACGGTAGGAGAAATATAATGGCTAGAGAAAAAAAACAATCAATAAGTCTACAAACAATAGTCGGTACAGTAATTGTTTTAATCATTACTGGCGTACTTGGCTGGGGCGGGTCGGTAATCAATAAAACAATAGAAGATGTTCAAGATCTAAAAGAATGGAGAGCAGGTATTCAAGTTACCATTGATAAAACTATTATAGAAGATTTAGAAGAATTAATCGAAGATTTCGAAAACTACAAAAAAGAAAATGCTTCACGACTTGGTACTCTTCAAGGAGAAGATAAACAATTGAGTGTTCTAACAGCTAGATTACAAGGAGTTGTTGAAGAAATGAAGAGGAGGTTAGAATGAAACAATTATTAATAATTATTTTATTATTCTTTATTGTCTTCCCAATAACTTCTCAAGAACAAGAATTACAGCAATATTTACAGCAATTTGGGGTTGATATGGAAGTAAAACAAAAAGAAGATGGTACATTTATTTTTAATGACAACTATTCAAAAACATCTGATGATGTATACTATCAATTATCGTTACTAATGAAGGCACTAGAATTTTTGGAGAAACACGGAAGTAATATAGGATATGATGTTGACGTCAACTCATTTGATTATACAATAGAAAATAAAGATTTAGAATTACAATTGAGTGGAGAATGGATGAATGAATATTTAGAATCACGACCTAGTCAACAATATGATTTGTTGGATAAAGAATTAAAACCGTTGATTATGGAAGAACCTAAATATAATGTACAACAAAAACGATAGGAGAATTATTATGGATTTAAAAGAATTAAGTAAAGAGTTATTAGACGAAGCAGTCGGGCATTCCCCTTCAAATGATTATAATCCGACATCCACTCCACCGAAACGACTAACTCGACAATCTGGAAGACAGTACGCATATACTGGACCAGGAGTTACTCGAATTACTCGAAGAGATAAAATGGATTTATTGAAAGAAAAAGACATTAATAAAATAATGCCTATTTTAGAAAATGCTTTTCAGTTAATGATTGCAGCTGTTCGTGGAACTCCAATGGAACAATATACAATAAGTAGATTAAATGTATTACGACGGCAGTTGAATAAAAAAGCGGATCAATTAAAGAAAAGAATGTAATTATGATTGTGGGGATAATACCAGCACGGTTACAATCAACACGCTTTGACAATAAACTACTTCAACCTCTTAATGGAAAATTAATTATTCATCATGTTATTGAACATGCTCTCCAATTAAATTTTCTTGATAAAATAGTGTTGGCTACTGATACAGAAAGCATGGAGTTAATAAATGAAGTATCAGAATATAATATAGAATATTTTATTAGTGATAAAGAAGTGTGGTGTGGGTCACAACGGTCATATCATTATTATCTAGATAATTATAAAGCTGAAATGTATGTTTCTATACCTTCTGATGAACCACTAATTGACCCATTTGAAATTAATAAATCATGGAAAGAATTTAGAAAACATCCTAAAGAATATACTATGTATACATTCTACTCTGAATTCTATAGTACAAATCGATTACTTGATGTGGCATCTTGTAAAATTGTTGGAACTGATAAAGCATTATATTTCTCACGTAATATAATTCCTGTTACTAAACAAGATGAAATATTACCACTTCACTATTACAGAAAACATTTAGGAATATTTGTATTTACTAATAAATTTATGAGAAAATATGGATGTCATGCTTGGAATAAAAATGATTACAGTCTTGCATCAATTGAAAGTTTGGAACAAAATGTTTTTTTAGAAAATAATATTGATGTTGGTCTTATTAAAACTAATCATAAAGCATATGGAGTAGATAATCCACAACATATTAGTGAATTAGAGAGCATATATAATACTATATGAAAGAGAAAATATGTGAGAATTGTGGTTTCATTCAACCTAAAGAAAATAGAGATTTTCTCTTTTGTCCATTTTATAAAACTGATCCAGGGAAACCATGTCAGTATTTTACTACAAGAAAAGATATAAGGAGTATAAAATTATGATATTATTGTTGTATATAATGGGAATCGTTATAGTCACTGTAGCTTTACTTATTACTTCATTTCGTAAAGATTATACTGATAAACGAGAAACAACAATCGTGTCTATTGTAACAGGAATAATATGGCCAGTATTCTTTATTTGGATGTTAGTTAATATAATAAAGGAGAAAATAAATGATTATAGGAAATGATGTTCATGTAGAATCTTCAATGTATAAAGGAAAAGAGTACGTGATGATTAGAAGATTTTATGAAGCTGAAGACGGTGAAATGAGACCAGGAAGACAAGGTATCAACATGAAAAAAGAAGAATGGGATGAATTTGTCGAAAAATTTGATGATATCAAAACAGAAATCGAAGGAAATATACATGATAATAGTTAGACAAGGTGAATATTGGGTTCGTAATGAATCACATCAACCAATATGTCCTGAATGTAACTTAACTAATGTTGAATTTCGTGTCGTGAACCAAGATTCAATAATGTATACGTGCAGAAATTGTGGTTGTGTATTTCGATATAAACAAGAGGAGGACGAATGAGACAGTATATTACGACACAGATAGAAAAAGAAACATTAACATCGGTAACGTGTGATATCTGTGGTAAAACATTTGATGATATTTTTGAGATACAAGAATTTCATTCTATACATTTTATTGGAGGATATGGATCTGTTTTCGGGGATACTGACGAATTTGAATGTGATATTTGTCAATATTGCTTAAAAGAAAAATTAGGTTCATACATAAGAGAGGTCCAAGATGAAGATTAGAAATGGATTTGTTAGTAACAGTTCTTCTACTAGTTTTATTATAACAAATAAAACAAACGAATATAAAACTATTCATGATTTTCTCAAAGAAACATCATTTTTAGTTGAAGATTTTAATAATGAATATGATGCTGAAATTACTGAAAAAGAATTTCTTGAGGATGCTGATTATTATAAAATGTATAATTTTATACCACATGAAAGTGAAGAATTATCTTTTGGTGATGAAGATGGAAATTCAGCAGGTAGAGTATTAGATTATATGTTAAGAGAAGGAGGAGAATCAAAAAGTTTTAAATGGCAATTTAGTCATATGGAGAGATAATATGAGAATCATATCACGACAAGAATTATTACATTTACCAGAAGGTACTATATATTCAGATTTTGATGATGGAATTATCATGGGTTTATTTAAAAAAATACAAACGAATAAAGAAGGGGAAGATTGGAGTTTTATTGATGTATTAAATCCACAATTTGGAAATAATACTTCTGAATATATGAATGAAGTAGAAAATGGTGAAGAGATTGATTATGAAGTATCAGAGGAGATTGATGCAGAGTTTGATGATTCAAGTCAATATATAGTATATTCAAAGAATGATGTAAAGAAAATTATTAATTTATTGAAAAGATAAAATACTCACCCAACTTATATTCAGAATAAAGATAATATAAAATTCTCAGGAGAATATGTGGATAATATAAAATATGATGAACTAAAACCTGGTGATATTATAAATCTAGGAAACAGTGTACCACTTACTATTATTTTAAAGAAAGTTGGTTCACAGATTAAAGTAGCGCAATTCATAGACTACAATTATATGGTTGTAGTAAGTGAGCCTACAGATATTCATAGACTTAAAATTGTTGACTCTTCTAGAGACGAAAAAATTTATAAAAGTTTTATAAAGAAAGTGTTTGAATACGATGTATACGATGTACACATTCGTGCTGAAAATTAACATAAATCCTTACTAAAACATTAAATCTATAAAATATTCACCCGATTTATATTCAGAATAAAGATAATATAAGATATGATAAATCACAAACAATATATTGGTAAATGGATTACTAATGGAGCTCATTGTGTTTATATTCTTGATTTCAAGTATATTGACCCACCTGTAAAAAATGTTTATAAATCTGATAAAGTATTAGGTACAAAATGTATAGAATATGATACTAGATTTGGTGAAGTTGAGTTTCATACAGATACATATACGGAAGTTGTGTTTGAACCATGGTGGCTTGGAGACAAATGGTATATAGTTGAAGATGAAAAGAGTTTGGAGAAAAAAATAGTAAAAGTGATTTTTAATGAATAATGTGAAAAGATAATTATAAATTCCCGTAAGGAGGACTATATAATGGGAAGTATCGTACAACGTTTATCGAACATTGAATATCAATTATTAAAAAATATAACATGGACACCGACTGATGAACAGTTGGTTGCAATGACGCAATCAATTCTTACTACCGTATTACAACAAGCTGAAGATGACGGAGAGGATTTACTGGCACAGCAAGGTGATTTTCCCACAACATTTTTAGGGACAACAATCGACTGGGATGATACAAATCCTGAAGGAGACAGCTTTACTATAACAAATGGAGATTATACAGTAACACAGGATGCTGATAACCCAAAATCTACAATAGTAGATACTGAAGGGGGATTAGATGATGAAGACAGAGTTTTATTGGATAAAAATGAGCTAACAATTGAATATGCTGCCGGAGAAGATGCAAGTGGAGTAGAATCAGATATAACACTGCCAGGCGGTCCCTTAGCAAATGGTTCAGGTGTTACATGGGATGCATCGAATCATAGTGCTATTTCTAATGACGGTACTGTTACACAACCGAGTCCAGGAGAGGATAATATTACTGGAACGATTAGAGCTACACTAACATTATCAGGTAATACTGCTGAAAAAATATTTTCTATTACTGTATTAGCACCAACATCGGTTCCATTTATTACTACATGGCAAACTGATGCTACAGGCACTAAAACTGTTTCCAGTTCAGATCAAGTGAAACTACCTCTTAAAGATGGTGGAACTTATGATTTTACAGTCCAATGGGGTGATGGTCAATCAGATACTATTACTGCTTATGATCAAGTATTAGATGGTGAAACTGATCCTGTAACACATACGTATGCTTCAACTGGGACTTATGATATTACTATTGAAGGTACGTGTGAAGGTTGGGGATTCTGGTATAACGGAGAAGATAATAGCAAATTAACAGGTATTAAACAATGGGGTAATGTAAAACTACATAACAATGGATTTCAATTAATATATTGTGATATAAGTAGCTATACAGCAACTGATACTTTAGATACTTCAAACATTACGAGCATGGCCAGTATGTTTACCGATACAACACTTCCTACTGGTTTCGATATTTCAGGTTGGGATACATCAGGTGTTACAAATATGAGTGGTGTGTTTGATGGTGTAACACTCCCTGATGGCTTTGATATTTCAGGGTGGAATACATCAAGTGTTACAACTATGAATGAAATGTTTTATAATGCAACACTTCCAACTGGCTTTGATATTTCAGGTTGGAATACTTCAAGTGTTACAAATATGACTAGTATATTTCAAAGTGCAACACTTCCTTCAGGATTTGATATCTCAGGTTGGGATACATCAAGTGTTACAAATATGAATAGTATGTTCATAAATGCAACACTACCTTCAGGATTTGATATTTCTATATGGGATACATCAAGTGTTACAAATATGGAAAATATGTTTTATAACACAACGTTTAATGGAAATATTGGTAGCTGGATCACATCTTCAGTAACTGATATGACCAATATGTTTAATAGTGCTACATCATTTAATAGAAACATTAGTGGGTGGGATGTCTCAAACGTTACAGATATGAGTTATATGTTTAGTGGTGCTACTGCATTTAATCAAGATTTAGGTGGCTGGGGTATTAGTAGTGTAACTGATATGACTGGAATGTTTGATAATTGTGGTCTTTCAACTGCGAATTATGATGCTACACTTATTGGGTGGAGTGGTTTAGGAACAGTACCTTCTAATATTACTTTAGGAGCTGCTGGAATTCAATATTCATCAGATGCTGCTGATGAGAGAGATTTCTTGGTAACCAATCAAAATTGGACTATTAATGATGCAGGAGAAGCCCCATCTTCTACTGCATTCATAACTACATGGCAAACTGATGCAACAGGTACTAAAACTGTTTCCAGTTCAGATCAAGTTAAATTGCCTCTTGACTCTGGAGGAACTTATGATTTTACAGTCAATTGGGGTGATGGCCAATCAGATACTATTACTGCTTATGATCAAGCTGAGGTTACTCATACATATGCAAGTGCAGGAACATATGATATAACTATTGAAGGTACGTGTGAAGGCTGGGGTTTTGCAAATAGCGGAGAAGATAATAGCAAATTAAAAGGTATTAAAAGTTGGGGTAATGTAAAACTGCATGATAATGGCCATCAGTTTTATTATTGTGATATAAGTAGCTATACAGCAACTGATGTATTGGATACCTCAAATATTACAGATATGCAAAGTATGTTTCAAGAAGTGACACTACCAACTGGCTTTGATATTTCAGGCTGGAATACTTCAAGTATTATAAATATGGATAGTATGTTTGGTAATGCAACACTACCAACTGGCTTTGATATTTCAGGTTGGACTACATCAAGTGTTACAGATATGAATAGTATGTTTTCTACCGTAACACTGCCTTCAGGCTTTGATATTTCAGGCTGGACTACTTCAAGTGTTACAGATATGTATGGTATGTTTGCTTCTGCAACACTGCCCGATGGCTTTGATATTTCAGGATGGGATACATCAAGTGTTACAAATATGGATCTTATGTTTTTTACGGCAACACTCCCTGATCCATTTGACTTAAGCGGATGGTGTGTTACTAATATTACATCTGAACCTGCTGCGGGTTTTGAAACATTTAATGGTACAACGCAGCTTAAGCCTATATGGGGAACATGTCCATAAAAAATTATAGAGCCCTCTAAAGAGGGCTTTTTTTATGCATATTTTACTATAAAAAGGAGTATAATGTATGAAGAAACTGTTTTTGATTGGAGTATTATTACTCATTGGATTGTCTCTATTCGCTCAATCATCGGTACGGGATTACAATGGATATGATTGGCAAAATTGGACATCAATGGAACAAGAAAAGTTTATAACTGGTTATTTTGTGGGTTTTGATACATTTCGTGTCTTTATTGAAGATATGCCAGAACCTCCGGATAATAATTTAAAAGAATTCCTTATCTCTCTCTACAATTGGGCTACATTCCCTGGTAACGTCGGAGATATGATGAAGATTTTAGATCGTTGGTATTCAGATCCTGAGTTTCTTGAATTTCCAATTTATGAAGTTATTCTTGTGGCTTATGAGAAAGATTGGTGGATTGAAGAGTAGCATGTTTACAAAAGAAGAATTTGAAGATTTCAGAAATACTATTCTCAATCTCATTCAACAAGATGAAACATTAAAGGATTATTTTATTTGTAGAAAGTCTACATATTCATGGTCTAAAAAGAATGATTGGCAAGTAGAAATACAAATATCAGCTGATTGGAGAACTTTTAGAAAATTACACCCAACGCATCAAATTAAAAAAACTACTTTAGTATTATCTAAGATAAATCATTTTATTCAAGAAGGGTATAATAATAAACAATTTGAATTTTTGAATTTTCAGCATCAAACGAGTAGTTATCGGTTTTCATTTCAGTTATTAACAGAACGAGCAAAATCGCTTCTTACGACATAATTTTAGTAAGTAGCTAATATATGTTATAATATAATTATGGAATTAACAGGAAAATACGGAAAAGCTATTGTCTATACAGAAGAAATAGAGAATGAAGCTATCTCTCAAATCATTAATCTACTCAATCAACAGATGACTGAAGGTGCTAATGTACGAATAATGCCGGATGTTCATTCTGGTAAAGGTTGTGTTATCGGATATACAGCTAAAACCACTGGTAAAATTGTTCCCAATCTTATAGGTGTGGATATAAATTGTGGTGTAACAGCGTGGAAACTGGGAAAACGTTCTGTAGTCAAAGAAAAATTTGAAAAACTTGATAAAGTTATTAGAAACAATATTCCCTCTGGAAGAAAAATTAATGAGTCAATTGATTTCAGAGAACTAGAAATTATATATAAAGCTCTTAATATTAGAGATAAATCCTTTGGTGATTTTCATCAAAAGATTTTAGATATTTGTACTACAACAAACCAAGATTTCAATTATGTTTTACGTTCAATTGGGTCTCTTGGTGGTGGAAATCACTTTATAGAAATTGATAGAGATAATGAAGATTATCTGTGGCTACTTATTCATTCTGGTTCAAGAAACTTTGGTCTCAAAATAGCCAATTATCACCAAGAGGTAGCTGAAAAAACTATCCTTGGAATTGATGATGCTATATACCAAACAAAGATTGAAGAGATTAAACGTACTAAAAAAGGTAAAGGAATAGAAGCAGCTATAAAGAAATTAAAAAGTGAAGCTAAGAAAGGTAAAGCAACTGGGCTTGAATACCTTGAAGGTGATAAAGCAGAAGACTACTATCATGATATGGAGGTTGTCCAGATTTATGCTCAGCTATCTCGTAGAATTATGGGTACAAGAATCTTACAAAAGATGTACAAAATGGATTACTTTGATCCAGTGGAATCTATACATAATTATATTAATTTTGAAGACAATATAGTTCGTAAGGGAGCCATATCAGCTCATAAAGATGAAGAAGTTTTAATTCCTCTAAATATGGCAGATGGTTGTATTTATGGAAAAGGACTCGGTAACAAAGATTGGAATTTTTCAGCTCCTCATGGAGCTGGTAGAAAGATGTCTCGATCTAAAGCAAAGAAGTCTATTAGATTGGACGACTATCAAGAAATCATGAAGAATAAAAAGATATGGACCTCCTCAGTAGGAAAAAGAACTCTTGACGAAGCACCTCAAGCATATAAGAAAGCTGCACATATTATTAGTTATTTAGAGCCGACAGTGGAAGTAATTTCACATATGAAGCCAGTATATAATTTTAAAGCATCCGAATAAAGGAGAAGTATATTATTTCATCAAGTTTAATACTACTTACAACAATAATAGCTGGAATAACCACTATTTCATTTTTAATTAATTTATCTACAAATGTAATTGAAAGATCCAAGATACAGCTATCCACTCCAATAAATTTATATCATAAAATGCTCTACGGTATAGATAGAGTAGATAATAAACCTTTTATTGGAGTTGTTAACGTCATAGACGAACGAGCTATACGAATTGATTATTGCTTAAGATCGATTTCTAGAAAGAACAATACGAATTCAAGTTGCACTTGGTATAAAGATGAATACGTTAGAAGAAAGTTGTCTTCTGGTGAATGGAGATTTAAAAATCGCTTAATTAACATAATTGATTATATAAGTACAGTGGGGTAATATCTAAATGAAATGTAAATTTGTTAAAGCTTGGATAGGAAAATGTAATAAAGAAGCAGACGACAGTGGGTACTGCATAGAACACAAAAATCTTGTCTGTAAATCTTGTGGAGCGCAAGCAACTCATACTTGTACAGAAACCATGGGGCTTGTATGTGGTACCCCACTTTGTGATGAATGCGAACACGAAATAGCCCCAGGTGGCACGAATGGTGGAGTTGTGAAGCACTGTAAAAAGTCAGAACAAAAGTACACACCTTGGTATACAAGGAGTAATATATGAATGAAGTAAAAAAAACAAAAGATTACCTTTTAAATAAACAATTTCGTGTATTATACTTCGATCTACAAAAAGAAGAAATTATAAAAGAAGAAGAATATCCGATATATATTCCAGAACAAAATGAAGAAATCTATATCGAGAATCTGAATCTTCAATATGTAATCGTAAGAAAAAGATTTTATACTGAATCAAATAAATTAGTATTATATATAGAGACAATAAAAGATTACAAGAAAAGGAAGTAAAGATATATGTATGTTTATAAACACACAAACGGAAAATTCATCAAAAAGCGCGATGAAATAGTAGAGTTAAATACTTTTCCTGAAGAATATTTTGATTCTCCATATGTAATGGAATGGTGGAAATTTGATACAGAAAAAGAAGCAGATATATTTATTGAACAAAATTAACATTCTATGTATTATTCTTCTCATCATACCATTCTTTCTCTTTGCAGAAAGTCCTTCTGACGTATATGGAGAAATAAGTGACCTTTTTCAACCAGATCTTAATGCCGGTTTGACAGCATTTCCAACCCTTTGGGTTCCTCTAGGAGGAAAATATGAAGGAATGGGGACGGCTTATACAGCTGTTTCAGATGACATATCATACCTACAATCAAATCCTTCAGCAAGTTCAACATTAGAATATACTGAATTAGCATTCTCGCATAATGATTGGATAGCTGATACCAATATGGAAGGTGCTTTGTTCACAATGCGATTAGATGATTTAGGAATAGGTGTGGGAGGTAAATTTCTTTATGTACCATTCACTGAATATGATGCATGGGGTGAGAGAGTGTCTAAGGGTTACTATTCTGAATCAGTAGCCACAATTAATATTTCATACAATTTTTTATCAAACTATTATTTTTACGGATTAGCTGTTGGAAGTAATATAAAACTTGCGTATCGTCATGTCCCTGAATCAATATATTCAGGACAGTCTGCACTGATGGCTATGATTGATGTTGGTACATTAACACGATTTAATCTATTGAAATTCTATTCTTCACGAGATAAAAATTTTTCAATAGGAGCTGTAGTAAAAAATTTAGGGCCGCAAGTGTTAGATGATCCTCTACCAACGTCTATAACTGTTGGGATATCATACTCACCCATCCAGCCTCTAACTCTTGCATGTGATATTGATGTTCCATTTAGTTTTTGGCCAGATGAATATCCAGCAGAAGAATTGAGTCTTGCTGTCGGTATTGATGTACAAATGACAAGCTTTTTTTCAATACAAAGTGGATTTTTATATAAAGGCGGGAACCCACGTGTTTCATTAGGTACAGTATTAGATTTAAAAAAAGTAAGTTTTACAGTAAATTATACACTAGATCTAACTACTCAAGTAGGCACAATGGATAGATTTAGTATTATGGCTACTCTACATTTGGGTGATAGGGGTCGGACAGAACGACAAGATAAAGTAGATGAATATTATACAGCTGGATTGGAATTATACGCAAATGGTGATTTATACAAAGCTATTTATTATTGGGAGTTAGCATTAGATTTGGATGAAGACTTCACACCAGCAAAAGAAATGATTTCTATGGCTGAACATAAATTAAAGTTGGCCGAAGAAATGGAAAATATAATGCATATTTAAATAGACATGAGCAAAAAAGACGCAAGAGAACAATACAATATTATTTTGAACTCAATAGACTTATTTTTGGATTTATTACCCAATAATATTCTCGATATATTAGAGGAGAGTAAAGATTGTCGGGAATCATTTTGTAATTCGGAATTAAGAGATAAGGTTCAGCAAATGTATATATTAGCAAAAGAGATACAACAAATGAAGTAAACAATATATAAAAAAGCATAGTTAATATATAAAAGGAGAATATATGAAAACTGTTAATGATGAAATGAATTTTATTATCGAAAAATATGGTGAAAAAATTTTCGATTATTTAGGCTCAAAAGATTTAGCTGCTACATTTTATACTGATTCAGAATTATACGCTGATTCAATTCTGAATGAACAAAAACCTCTTGTTGACTATGGAAATTTCAATGTGCAGTTTTTTCAAGATTATTCATTTGATGAGAAAATAGTAACTGATTTAAATTATTGTAAAATTAAAGATTATAAGTTTGTTAAAATAGTTACTCCCTTTACACGTAGTGATAGCTATGATTTTCTTATAACTCGGCAAAGTGAAATAAAGGACATTGTACATTTGCTGAAAGAGAAAGAAATGGAGAGTAGAGAAAATATTATTGACTTTCCAGTTATTGGACTTGACTTTACTGAATTGAAAAAAAATACAACTGATTTTCTTCTTAATGAAGAGTTTAGAAATTATTGTAGAAAAAAGAATATTAAGTTAAAAAGAGGAGTTATTTTAGAAGGTAAACCTGGAACAGGAAAAACTCTTTCTATCCAGTGGCTGAAACATGAAGCATCAAAGCATAATATCCGAATAACAAATTTTAAAAATATTGACAGCTTTCTAAAAAATCAAGATGAATACTACCAGGAGAATAAAAGTATTTTTGTATTTGAAGATTTCGATGCTGCATTAAGAGATAGAAAAGAAACAAGTGACGCCCCGAATCAAGTATTAGCTCAAGTACTTAATACATTAGATGGTATTGATAAGATTGAAGATGTTGTATCAATTTTTACTACAAATAAAATCAATATGTTTGATGATGCTTTCCTACGTCCAGGAAGAATTGATAAAGTAATCACCTATCAACTTCCACAGGAACATGAACAAAGAGAGTTTTTTAAAGCATACATTGAAGAAGAAAAAGAATATCATGATGAAATGATTCATTTAATTTCTAATCTCACCAATGATATTTCTTATGCTGTATTAAAAGGTATTTGTGATGAAATTAATATATGGAAATTTGGAGGAGAACAAATTAATAATATCGTTATTGAAAATATTATAAAAGATAAAATAAAACGAAAAGGTGAAGCACATACTTCTGATACATTTATATTATGATGTTTAATGGGTATAAAAGAATTATATACTCAAGAAAAAGGTGTGATTACCCTGTCAACGGGACAGGGTACATCATAGACACTTGGTTTAATCTTATTGATGGTGGAGATGAGCAGCTATCTAGAGGAAAATTTCATAATTCATCACGTAAAATAAAAGATTTTATTAATAGAGAATCTTCACGTTTCAGGGATAAAATTGATGAGACAACAATTGAAACATATTATTAGTGAGGGTAGTTTTTTTATTAAAATGGCTATTAATAATGGAGATGATACATCAACAATCGGAAAAATTAAAAATTGTGGAAAATATATATCTGCTATCAATAAAAAATCACTTCATCAATATATCGTGAAATCTTCAAGACAATGATTTATAAAACGAAATCATATCCAACATTTCATCCTATTCAATCATACAGTTATAAATATTTAGTTGATGAACGATCAACGGGTAAAAATATTAATTCATTTAGTAAAGTTGTAATCGGACATACAAATAAATATATATATCGATGTCAAAGTCCAGTCAGAAAACACACTGTTAGCTATGATTCATCATATAGATAAAAGCATATATTATATTATGAAACCTTTAAGTGCTGGACAGTGTTTTGTGATTGAAACGTATTCTTGTAAGAAATTTTATACTATAACGCGAAGAAAAAAAATAAAAAAGAAAAACAAGATAACATATATGTATACTGTTGATACATATGAATATCAAAAGAATACTAATGATTTATATAAAAGTAGTAATGCTATTATTTCTCAACATACAATTAATTCAGCAAAACAACAATCTTTATTTCAGAAAATTAATGCGTATGAATTTGAAAGACAAATAGCGAAAGAAATGTTGTTGAGATAAGGAGATAATATGAAGAAAATGAGAATTATTTTTCCATGCAATGAAGTATATGATGTTCCAGCAGAATTTATTGCTCGACAAAGAGCTGAATACTATGAGGAGGAAGAAAAAGAGATACAATCAGAAATTGATTTTGCTCTTAATAATGAATACGAAATAATAGATTGGGCATCAAATAATATGGACTGGAAAGATGTAAAAGAAGTGGCTCAAAAGGTTGAGAATACTGAAAAATCAGACCTAGAAACAATGTGGACTAATGCTGAAAAAAAAATCATTGAAGAATAGATTTTAGTGGTAGTAAGAGGTAATATATAATAAATATTATGAAAACAAAATGGAAAACATTACAACATTTGGGGCCTCTATTTCCGCCCGAATATGAATATCGAACATACGAGATTCAGGTAGGAAATTCTCCAGTGGTGTTGGGAAAAGAAGCAGAAGAAATGGCATATCATTGGGCCATGAAATTAAATACCGATTATGTACATGATCCAGTTTTTCAAAAAAATTTTTACAAAGATTGGATTAAAACAGTTCCTGATGGTATAAAAAATTTATTCGAACACCATACATTTCCAAATGATTTTGATTTTTCAGAAATTCAAAAGGATATAGAACGAAAAAGAGAAGAAAAAAAGAATAGAAGCAAAGAAGAAAAAAAGGCTGAAAAAGAAGAAAAAGCTCAATTAAAAGAAAAATATGGATTTGCCATTCTTAACGGAGAACATGTTCAGCTTGGCAATTATATAGTTGAACCTCCAGGACTCTTTATGGGGAGAGGAAAACATCCATTGCGCGGACGATGGAAATCTCGCATATACCCAGAAGATGTTACAATCAATCTCTCTAAAAAAGCTGAAATACCCCAACCAGTGTATCCCAATGAGAATTCACATTCTTGGAAAGAAGTAGTAGAAAATAAAAATGCATTATGGACCGCAAAATGGTATTGTAAATTAACTGGAGGAATGAAGAGAGTTCTATTCGCTGCATCTTCTCCTGTAAAACAAGAAGCTGATAAAAATAAATTCGAAAAAGCAATTAATCTTGCGAATAATTTTGATGAGGTAATAGCATACATCGATCAACATCTAGATGATGTCGATAACTTCACTCGCCAGGTCGCTACTGTATCTAAAATTATTGCTACCCTTGCTATTAGAGTTGGAGATGAAAAAGATTGGGATTCGGCTGATACATTCGGAGCGACAACACTTCTTAAAAAACATATTACTATCAATCAATCTTCGAATGAAATCACATTTGATTTTCTCGGTAAAGATTCTGTTCCTTATCATAATAAGAGCGTGTTTCCTCAATCTGTCGTCAACAATATGATGGAATATATAAAAGACAAACAACCTAATGATAGAATTTTTACAGTAGAGCCTTATAATGTTAATGAATTTCTTGGAACCATATTAGAAGGTCTTACAGCTAAACAATTCAGAACAGCGATTGGTTCTAAACTTTTAGCTGAAAAATTACGACAACAAAAAATTGATTCAAAACTTTCTGTTCCTAAAAAACTTGAATATTACACTGAGGCAAATTTAGAAGTTGCATTAAAATTAAACCATCAGCGAGCTGTTACAGATGCATATGATAAAAGTCTTAATAATATGAAAGAAAGATTAAAAGATTATAAACAACAATTAAAAGGTAAAAAGAAGGAAAAAGAGGAAGCTCTCAAAGAAGCTCTTGAATCGAAACGTGAACGTGTTAAATATGCAAAACAAAAGAAAAAGGGTACGAAACAGAAAGAATCAATTCAAAGAGCTAATACGAGCTATAAGAAAAAAAAGATGACGTGGGAACGGCGAGTCGCAAATATGCAAAAAAGAATAGAGAATCTTGAATCAAAAATTGCTATTAAAGAAAAGACCCGTGGGGTAGCATTAGGTACGAGTAAAACTAATTACGCGGATCCTCGTATTCCTATTTCATGGTGTAAAGATAATGATGTAGAAATAAAACGTATATTCCCTAAAACAATGCAAGAAAAATTTGAATGGGCGGTGGATGTGTCTAAAAATTTCTATAAAAAGTATCCTGATGTTTGAGTTAAAACTAATAACTGATTGGTATTATTGGAAACCAAAGAAAGGAAGATATCAAGGTAAAACTATATATGTTTGCCTTATTTCTGGACGACATTGGTATCCACTAGATGTTATTATCTCGTATGAGCATTCTAAGAAACATTATGGACTCAATATGCATACGGGTCAAATTACTGAATATCAATGGAATCATAATTGTGAAAAAATTTATGATGAAAAACTTTTAAAACGACTTAAATCTCGTTTTACTGTATACAGAATATATTGGAAAGAAATGAAAATAAAAAAAGAAGCGAAATCACTTTTAATGGGAAATAAATATGAATTCTGAATTACATCTATATAAAAATAACGGAGCATATTATCAGTTTATCGATCTTAATGAAAGCGAATTTTACGTGGAAAGTTTTATAGATAACCCAAACGAGTTACAGCGTTCTATAGTACCAAAAGATTTTTTCTCTATAGTAGAATTTGAAGAAGTAGATCATGAAAAAGCAAAATTTATGCTGATGGAGTATGAAGATGACGGAACAGATTCTGCACAATAAATTCACGAACGACTATTATGTAATTCTATATGAAGATAATGAATACGGAACAATATATCATATCGATGTAAAAACAGGCGAGTCTAGTGTATTTATTTCTGACGATAGATTTAATTTAGAATTCTTAATCTCAAGTATGGAACTGAAACCAGTAGAAGAACCCATAGAAGCAAAATTATTACTATTATTAAAAAGCATTAGACATGGAAACACAAAAAGTATACAAGTATAATAAGTCGTATGATGAAACATATATTCAATATTTATTTTGGAAAGGAAATGAAGGTTGGAGCGTGATAAAAACAGTATATAGTCCGAATTTAGATATGAAGACCACAGAAATATTTATTCCTTTCGAAATAATTTCTACGATGTTGAATGAAACCACAAAAGAGGAATTGGTGAAGATAAATGAAGACATTGAAGAAAAAAGCTGAAAAATGGAGAAATAAAAAATTACCTCATCGAGGCCAAGTTTTTTATGTTACATCATACGAATATACATTGCCTAATATTATAGCTCTTGAATATACAGAGACGTGGCGTAATCGTTTGAAGTTCAAAATTCACCATGGGGAGAGAGATGATGTCCCAAAAGGATTATGGTGGTCTTATTCATATAGAAAAAAAGATATGTGGTACTCAATACCTGAATTCATTAAAGCAATAGAAGATGAAAAGTTGAAGGCAATAAATACATCTGAATTTTCTAAATTACTACTACTTTCTCAGAAGGAAGAAAATAATGAGTCCAGTTGAAATTTATAAAGTGAAAAATGGAATCCTTAAAGATGTACAATATATAAAAGTGACAAACGTCGAAAAAAGAGAAAAAGAATTCATTATATATATTAAATGTATTCCTAATAGTGATACTCAAACACTTAATGGTGAGGAGTTTTTTGATATGGTACAAACTGGGAAAATAACTATTGCCTCGAATACAGATAAGGCAAAATTACTATTATCTCATAAAGGATTTTAATGCAATATTATTACTTTAGTCCACATTATAATGGGTATAAACAGTTCCCGTCATATGGTATTATTATTGGAAATAAAACGTTTATAATAGATAAAGAAGCCAATATCTTTAGAAATTCAATATCTGAGAAACGATTAGAAAAAATGATTAAGGATAAGGTTTTACTCAATAATATCCCAGATATGTACAAGATAATTGATATAGAAGTAGAAGTAGCAAAAATGCTGCTCAAAGGAGATATTAATGAAATTTGATATTCTTATCCAACAAATGAATCAAGAAATGGAAGTAATTATTGTAAATGTAGGTGATTTTTTTATGTTTCCGTTTATTCGCGGGAAACTATTGGATGGAATAAAATTATATAATACTCCAGACATTGATACCCATCAATTTCTCCATGCAAAAGCATATTTTACTCCTAAGAATTATAAGGTGGATAATGTATTAGGGAAATATGAAATTACTATTGATCCATTATCAACGTATTCTGTTGCTGAAAAGTCTTCAAAAATTACTGTAAAACAATTGATGAAAACTGGTGAATTCGAATCAATAGTATTAACAGCATTGGAGTCATAAATGAAGAATAAAAAAACAATTGTAGATAGTTTTCTCGAAACATTAAAAGAAATAGAAGAACCAAACATTAACATCATAGTACATCCAGCTCCTGATCCAGATGCAGTTGGATCAGCTCTCGGAATAGCTCTATTGCTTCAGTATTATGATTACGATTGTAAAATCATATATTCTGGAGATATCTCCCACCCACAAAATAAAACTATCGTTAATTTATTGAGTATACCAATTATAAAAAAAGAAAAATTAACTGAAGATTCAATAGAAATTTGTGTTGATTGTACTGAACATAATTCTATAGCACGTAATCCATCACTGGTCATTGATCATCATAAAAGTGACTCTAAAGCAAAAAATAAAATTATTGACGTAAATTACGGAGCCAACGCAACATTAGTATGGGAATTATTAAAAGAATATAAAATAGAGATATCTACTGAACATTCTGATGTATATACCGCTTTACTTCTTGGTATTAGAACCGATACAAATGACTTAATTAGCGAGCATATGACTAAAAATGATTTCGTAGCATATCAAGAGTTATTAGAATTAGCAGATAAAGATGTCCTTCAAAAAGCCATGAATTATCCATTGCCTCGATATTTATATGATAAAAGAATTAAATTACATGAAGAAGGAAATTCACAAGAAGCGAATGGAGTATTTGTAGGAGGAATTGGTCTTGTACCTACTGATCAGCGAGATGTTATAGCAATATTGGCTGAAGAATATACTCGAATGGAATCAGTTCAAACAGCAGTCATATTCGCAATTACCGGTAAAAAATATTTAGAAGTTTCAATCAGAACTCATCTAGTTAGTTTAGATGTAAATCAAATGATGAAAGATTTATTCGGCGAATATGGAGGCGGGAAATCTAACGCTGGAGCAGCAAAAATTCCATTAAATTTTTATACAGATTTAGATGATAAAAACTCCGATGCATTCTGGAAAGTAACACGAAAACATATGTTTAAAAATGTATTAAAAGAAAATTGGAATTATGAAGAAGAAGGCGAGGGAGATTGAAAATAGTTGTAATGGGGAATGATTCATTTCGTTATATTCGAGAAATATGTAGAAATGAAACAGTTGCTGAAACAGCGAAAAGAAAATTATATGGAGACGACTCATTCACAATTACTCCCACTGGTTTAGTACTTTATGAACTTCCTGTATACATCGATGATGTAATAATAGGTTCCAATTATTATATAATCAATATATGAATTTCTTAAATATGAATAAAGCAAAGTTGATGGGATAAGGAGGATATATGTTTAAAAAATCTAATCAACAAATTCTTCGTGATGTCGTTGGATATTCTAAATTAATGAAAATACAGAAAACGCTATTAACCAAATCAATATACATTTTAACTATTTTGAGCAGTATTACTGTAGGTATATTGTGTCTTTTAGGAAATCTTATATTACTTGGATTTCTTAATAGTATTATAGCATATTTTACTATAGTACGATTGCGATATCTATTGGAAATAGAGAAGTTTATATGGTATCTAATTGATAATGACATAAGAGATGTAATGAATGAAATAAAATTATTTAATGGAGGATAAAATGGAAAATTTAGTTGATGTCATTGAAGAAGCTATAAAAGCGAATGCGTTTCCTGGTGAAACTGAAAGTGAGAAGATTTATCGTTTTGTGAAACCATATATTGTATCACGAGAAGAATTCGAAGAATTACGACAAGAAGTAAATAATATTGAATGTGATCAACCTCTCGATGAAGATGATGTTTCTGATATTGTTTATGATCTTATTCGTCAAGAAATTGATGTTCCTCAATTGAATTCTATGTATAATGAAATGAAAAAAATGCATCAAAAATGGATTGATGGATGAATATTACTACTGAAATAGCGAAATTCTTTTTAAAAACTAATAACGCAAATGACTATTTCATAAAGAAAAACGATAAATGGTATTTTTCAGATGAGACTTGGACTGAATGGATTGGCTCTTATCCAACTCGTGAAAAGTGTTTTGAGGGTTTTACTGACTATTGTAAGGGTTTATAATGAAGATATATAATTCTAAAGATGAAAAAATAGTACGAAGTAAAAATTATAATTATAATTTTGATAAACACAACGGTCTTTTTATTCGTTGGGGTAAAGATATTGATGATGACCCAGATTATTCTCCAATAGGACCTGAAATACTTGACATCGAGATCAGCACATCTGTCCACAATTCTGAAAACTATCCAGAAGATAGACTTGTTTATGATGGAGGATGTAAAGGACAATGTTCATTCTGTTATAAATCAAACGGAAATTATCCAACATATAATATGACATTTGATGAATTTAAAGAAATATTACATAAAATGGGGCCTCAATTAACCCAAATTGCATTTGGAATTATGAATATTAATACTAATCCTGATTTTTTTGAGATGGCGAAATATGCTCGAAAATCTGGTATTATACCCAATTTTACAATGCATTGTTATGAGGAATTAACTGATGATATGGCAAGAAAAATCGCTTCATATTTTGGAGCTGTAGCAATCTCTTATTATGATAAAGGAAAAACATTCCGATTAGTCGATAAACTGTATAAAAATGGTATGAAACAAATTAATATTCATTTTCCCCTCATGCAAGAAACATATTCGAAAGCCCTTGATTTAATTAATACGTTTGATGATAAACATGTTAACGCCATTATTTTTCTCTCTCTTAAGCAAAAAGGTCGAGGAGAAAACCATAATATTCTCAATAAAGAGAGTTTTAAACATCTCGTAAATAAAGCTATTAATTATAATGTCCCTATAGGATTTGATTCATGTTCGGCAAATAAATTTTTAGATAATATTGAAAATCGTTCGATGTATGAAGAATTTGTAGAGCCATGTGAGTCTGGATTATTCTCGTCATACATTAATGCTAAAGGGGAGTTTTTTCCATGTTCATTTCTTGAAGAAAAAAATGGTATTAGTGTTTTATTTTCAAATAATTTTTTTCAGATATGGAATTCAGAAGAAGTAAAACAATTTAGAAAACAATTAATTGAAAATAATAGAAAATGTCCGAGGTATATTATATGAAAGACGTGAATTCATTAAGTAAAGACGAATTAGTCGATTTAGCCATTTTATTACTTAACGGTGAAAAAGTACAAGAGATTAAGGATCGAATAATAGGAGAATTTTATATCACAAGTTATGAAGTTTCTTCTGCTACTTTTACTCAATTAGAAGATCACATTGTACATTTAACAGGAAAAAATATCAATGAAGAGAATATACGTAAAATTTTTGATACTTCACGTGAACTACCCAGATTTATATTAGTAAGAATTGATTGAGCATATTTATAATAAAGGAGTAAATGATGATATATACAGTAGTTAATAGTGATGTCGATGGAATTACCGAAACTAGTTTTCAAAATTTAAAACAATTCAACAATAAAATTTTGGAAAGAGTTGTTATTGAACCAGGATTTCCTATGTTAACTACGTTTATATTTAAAGATCATACTGCCTATGAAGCCACAGGATTCGCAGTTGGTTATTCCGGAGAAGGACCACATGGTCTTCATAAAGCTATCCGAATGTTTTCAGATAAAATTGCTGAAAATTTTGAAGATACTGTAATATCCACGCTTCCAGATACTGAGGTATGGATATGGACTCCAGAAAAAGGATTCTTTTTACAGTAAAATGAAAGCTCGAGATGATTTAGTAGCAAAAACATTTCTGCAAGATTCGATGACCTGTATGCTCTGGTCGTCTGATTATACAACGAAGGTATTTTTATTACAAGAAAATGGAGTTATTACATACGCATTCTACGAAGATGAAAGTATATATCATACTGTAGGTGAAACCGAATTAATGATGACACGATTAATATATATTACAGTTGATGGAATGACATTAAATGGAATTCCTATACAATTAAAAGAAGAATATTATAAGGCATAGTTAACTATATGAAAGATTATTATAAAATATTAGGAGTAGATAAAAATGCCTCACAAGATGAAATAAAAAAAGCGTATAGAAAACTCTCAAAACAATATCATCCAGATACATCTCAGGGTGATGACACTAAATTTAAAGAAATTCAAGAAGCGTACTCTATTCTATCTGATGAACAAAAACGAAAAGAATATGATAACCCCAACCCGTTTAGTGGAAGTGGTAATCCTTTTGCTTCTACGGGTGGTGATCCATTCGGCGGATTTAATGTTAGATTCACATGGGGAGGGGGAACGGACACATGGGAAGATATTTTTACCACATTCGGAATGGGCGGATCTCAAAGAAAAAGAAAAGGTAAAGATATTAAAATTGAAGTTCGGTTGGATTTTATTGATGTATTTACTGGTAAATCAATGAATATTCCGATAACCCGAAGAGAGAATGAACACGGAGTTATAGTAGAAAAAAAGAGGACATTTAAATTAAACATCCAAAAAGGCTTTAATCCTAATAAACCAATTGTACTAAAAGGTGAAGGCCATCATGGAATGAACGGTGGAAAGGCAGGAGATATAAAAATATATCCACGGCTAAAAGCTCATCCATTTTTTCAATACGATGGATATAATTTACTATGTACAATAACAATTAATTTTACACAAGCTCTTCTTGGTGATACAATTTTTATTAAAAATATAGATGGTGAGAACATCAAAACTTCTATACCAGAAGGTATCAAAGATGGACAATCATTTGTAATAAAAAATAAAGGATTTCCTATCGCCGAAAATACTCGAGGAGATATGATTATACGGGTGCATATTGAATACCCAAAGCAATTGAATGAGAAACAAAAAGAATTGGTTGCCTCACTACATTCTACTTTTGATACTACAAAAAAATTCGGATAATTTTAGCAGTTGTCATAAAAGATGTATAATATATATATGACTGAACTACAGATTGCTACATCTATTATTTCCACTCTTAAAGATTATGGCCATACTGCTTATATTGCTGGTGGTGCTGTAAGAGACATGAAATTCGGTACGCATCCTTCTGATATTGATATTGCTACATCAGCTAAACCATCAGAAATTGAGCATATTTTCAAAAAAACGGTTCCCATTGGAAAGGCTTTTGGAGTTATTAACGTCATCGAGAATGGATATTCTTTTGAGGTATCGACATTCCGTACAGATATCGAATATGAAGATGGAAGACGGCCTTCTTCTATTTCTTTTTCTACAGCTGAAAAAGATGCTCAAAGGAGAGATTTTACCATCAATGGTTTATTTTATGATCCTATGACAGATGAAACATTAGATTATGTAAACGGTATTGAAGATTTACTTGAAAGAAGAATTAGATTTATTGGCAACCCCGAAGAAAGAATTAAAGAGGATAAACTTCGTCTTCTAAGAGCAATCCGTTTTGCTGTAAAATTGGGTTTTTCTATTGAAGAAGAAACATGGAAAGCTATTTGTGATAATTCACTTGAAATCATGACTGTATCAAAAGAACGAATTAGAGATGAATTAGTGAAATTATTTTCGTATCACCAGCCTCGACGAGCTCTTACATTATTGAGAGAATCAGGCATTTTATTTGTCGTACTTGCTGAAATCGAAGTAATGTTTACCTGTCGCCAAAATAAAAAATTTCATCCCGAAATTTGGGTTTCTGAACATACAATTCAGGTTATGGAAGCTCTTCCTAAAGATAGTTCTACAGAACTAATTTGGGCTGCTCTTCTGCATGATGTCGGTAAACCTTCAACTACTAAAATCATTGATGGAGTCATCACTTCAAAACGGCATGCTCATGTTGGAGCTGAAATTACTGAAGACATTTTGACTCGTTTTAAGTTCTCTAATAAATTTATCGATAAGGTAGTGTTTCTTGTAAAAAATCATATGAAACCCTATGACGTGAAAAAGATGAAAAAATCTACTGTCAGGATGTTGCTTGCCGAGGAATGGATTGAAGAGTTACTGACTCTTTGTGCTGCCGATTGTGTTGGTAAAAGCAAAGATTCTTTTGGATGGTTGACATTTATTAGAGAAAAACAAAAAGAATTTGACACCCCGGAAACATTATTACCAGATCCAATTATCGATGGCAATGATTTAATTACATTAGGATTTAAACCTGGTCCTATTTTTAAAAAAATTTTAGATTCTGTGCGTATTCTTCAATTAGAAGATGAGTTAACAGATAAGGAGAAAGTTCTTGAATTTGTTGAAGAAAATTTTTGTTCAGAAAGATGAAACCCCTGTCGCGCAAGATACACATACTTATGATATGCAGACACGTAGCAATGGTGAGCATAAAGATGTATTAAAAGACATTTTTTTCGATAAAGCTGGTGGTTACTTTATTGGGGGATCACTTGATTTTCCATGTGAAAATGGAAGTGTACTTTTATCATTTAATTCCGAGATGTCTGATGAAGAAAGATTTTGGTGGAGTATGATTTACATTAAATCTAAAAGTTCAGCAGCTCTTTATTTTCTCGATGCGCGTGAATATGTGAAACAATACCCTGATTATGCTACTTTAAAAGCAAAAACATTATTGCATTATTTGAACATTTAAGAAGCTCTCCATCCTATTTCTATATTTACTATAAGATTATATACTGTGCTAAATTCTGATGACACGAATATCTTAATTAAATCATTTTTCTCGAATGGGATACCAATATCTCCATTCGCATAAAATAAATCATCTAAATCGAATTCAAAAAGTGGTCCTGGGGTATCTTTTTTGAATAGTTTAATTCTTTTATTGGGATACCCCCCTGCAGCTTGGGCTGTGATACCTAAAATCATTCCATCACGTATTGCGGGCCATCCACTCATATTCGAAGAAAAATTACTTAAATTCAAGAATATTCCATCTGCTCTCTTAACACCGAAACTGACAGTTTGACGATCGAGACTAATCCATGTACTTCTAAATGTGTCATAGATGTATAAAATACCCTTATAGTTAATTAATTCATCACCGGTTAAATCTTCTGTAGGTACATAATCTACTGATGTTATTTTTAATGCTGATGATCCAGCCGATGGTGTAATAATAACGGGACCATTGTCTGTATTAATTTCTGATCCACCGTTGTATGCTTCATCTAATGTTTGAGCACCTAATGATTCTTTCGATGCTTTTTCACCAATATAACGATACCCGTATAAATGGAAAGGAGCTTCGTATTCTAATGTTGGATCCGTTTCAAACGTAAGTATTCCATTCTGATAATCAAAGTCCCATAGAATGTCATCAACTAATAATTGGATACCTGTATTATCAAAAATTTTAATATTATATTTATTCGATTTATTTTTATCTGGTTGTATAAAATCGTATAAACGAGTACTCAATATTCCTTGAGTAGAACATGCATACCATGCCTTATTATCATCTGTGGTAAAATCTTTAGTTAGAGTAAGATCACTGATAATTTCTACTACGTCTGTGGTAATAGCTGGGGGTGATTCTGGAATTTCATCAAGAAGAACATTACCAAAATGGATATGTTGAGGATCGGATGTTTTTTCCTCATACCATTTTTTATCATCTGAAGTAAATTCTCTTGATTTGTAATTTTTATACAACAAATCTTCTTTATTCATTATTTATCCAATTTTTTATTGATTTCTTCTAATTGATTTTTAACTTCCTTATGACTATCTGCTAATGAATTAACAACATCCATAATATATGAATCATTTTTTTTCATATATTCAAATATTAATTTAAGAATACTAATAACTTCATTATTATCTGGACCATCTGATTCTGAATCCTGTAACTTATCTCTTTGTTTTTGTTGAGCTTCAAGTATTGATTGTAGTCCTTCAATCGCCATATTTTTCTCCTATATTTTTATTCAATAAATCTTGCAATGAATTAATTTTGCCATTTTTATTAGAATTGTTGTATTCATTTAATAAAATATTCTCTATTTTATCTAAATTTTCATCAAAATCATTCTCCAATATACTGTAAAGAATTCCAATTTTTTTTTGACTAATAGGTTTTTTAAGTTTCATATTTTTAAGAATTTCATTAATATGTTCAATCGCTTCTTTATTGTTTTTTGGACTCATTATCTTACTCCTTATAAATCATCAATAGTTAATTTTTTATTTACTGTATTATCATCAGATGACTCATTAATATTATCAATATTGTCTTGTAACATTAATAATGCTTCAAATCTTTCAGCTCTATTATCTGATATCACTGCTTTATATACTGTAAAATTACCAAATGTATTAATTAAATTCTGAATAGCATCAAATGTTTCAATAGTACTTCCAGTAACTTTTTTTAATTCTCTTAAACTATTATTTAATATTTTTAAATTATTAATAAAACCATTTAATATTTCTATATTAAAATCATTTTTATTTGTATTCCAATTTTCTATCGCTATTGTTAAAGCCGATTCTAATTCATTTGCTATAGGAATAAAAAAATTGTCAATATAATATTTCTTACCATTTTCTTTGATAATTTCTTCTCTGTTTTCTCTAATTTTTAAAAAATCGGTTAATTCTTTTTTAATGTCTTTTATAACTGATTGCTCGAATTCAATAAGAATATCAAAAAATTCACCAATTTTATTAAGATTAGCAGAAATCGACATTAAACTATCTCGCTGCTGCTCTGAATATTTATTACTTCTGTTTTCTATATTAATTTTTTTAAATCTCATAGTATTAATCCCAAAACAACTTAATTTTATTCACCGACGGTGAATCTGATTGTAATGTTAAACGTACTATAATCATTTTACTACTATACGCCGTCGAATATACCCCCGATGTATAATAAATAAAATCATCTTCAACATCAACCAAACATCCATCACCGTCCTCTCCATCAAATGAAGCCACATCATATCGAGTATTCGCATTTAACCAACCAGTCTGAGTTGGTAATTTGATGTCTATTATTATCTTGTTGGTTAGAAGGTCGTTTTTACTAATTCCATCGATAAGAATTTTACCGCTGTTGTGAGGGGCATCATTATGACGAAATGCTCGCAGATACATCTGATCTAAAGAAAATCCAGTGTAGTCAACAGTTTGATTGGGTAAATAATCAGTTAATTCTATATTTGCATATTGTAAAGAACCATCGAATATCAATGCATTACCGTCAGACAATAATTGTGAACTATTCCAATTATTAGTAATTGGATTAGGTATCGTATCATAATTTCCTATAGGTAAACGATAATATTCGTCATAAAAATTTTCTTCTAAATTCGATGAAGAAATTTGATGAGTGTTAATTAATATATTATATGAATCTGAAATAAATTCGCCATTCGTACCGAATGGATAATATAAATTAACTCCAACTTTAGCATCAATTGAATATTCATTAACTTCATTTATTACTACTAAACCATTATAGTCCACGATATCATCTTTATGGGGTATAAGTGATACACCACTCAAATCACCGTCATCCACATCCAGTTCGATATTATCAGTACCAGGAAATGTATAACTAATAATATCTTGTACATATGTGGAATCAAATATATTATCAATACTAAATGATATGTCAAAAATATCACCAATAGAATAATATCTGATTCCAGATAGGTATTTATTTGAATTTAATTCATCTTCTATAATAGTAATATCAGTATCAACGATTGGTGCATTCATAGAATCATCATAAAACACTTTGAATATTGTTGAATTTCTTATATTTGCTGATAATTGATGGCGAAGTTGAATTTCATTATATCCACTTTGTAATAAAGAATTATCGACATTTATTTTAATTTTTCCATATTGCCAATTTGTAAATTCTTGATATTTTGTTACAAACACAACTGTTATATATCCATTGTCTGAATCACGTATACCTCCATGAGTTGAAGATTGACCAACATTTGCCAATGCTCCGTATGCCATCTGTCCGTAACGAAGGGCAGATTGGCCATCATCGTTTGCTCTATCTGATTCTATAAATGCATTACCTAAATGAAACGAATCAACTTCTGATCCATTCACAAGTAATTTTATCATACCTTCATCTGCATCTAATAGTGAGTTATCAGGAGTATATACATCAAATACAGCATTGTGTATAAGATAATTTTTCTCAATTCCAACACCATCTTCTGTGTTTACATTACCGTCTGATATCCAACCCTCTTTTAACGTAGCAGAACATATTAATTCAACTCCATCGAGTGTTGATGGTTTGTCTGTCGTTAAACCAACTAAGGCTTCATTAATATCATCTAATGCTTCACATGTAAGTGTATTTGAATTCCAAGGAAACAATCCATCTGACCAATAACCATCTGGTGGGGTTCCTATTGGTAAATCGCACGCGGTAGATATCTCATCCTCACCAGATGAAAAATCAGCATTAAATGCCATAAATGTAAGTTTTTCTCCAGCATCAAGAGGATCTAATAACTCAATTGTATTTACATCAATTTCAACATAATCACTATCAACCTCCTGTAATTGTCCATTAAGATATACTAATAAATGATTTTGTCCTACCCTATACGTATATTCTAATTCAAATTCTTGTTGATCCTGTGTAGCCACCTGTTCTTCTTTCGTAAAAATGGTATTTGCACCGGCTGAATCAAAAATCAATGCTATAATAACATCATCTTCTTCTGCCTCCTCAATTAATTCTATTGTCGTTTGAGAAGTTTCTGTATAATCATCTCCTCTTTTCTGTAATAAACCATTCCACCATATCAACAAATCACCACTTCCTATTGTATATGGAGATGCCAATGTTACAGTAGTTTGCCCTTCGGATAATACTGTTTCTTGTCGGAAAACTCTTGCTGTTCCAATCTCAAATGACTGCTGTAACGCGAATGATGTGAAGTCATATCTTCGATAAAAATTACTATTACTATGATAAACAATAATAGCGATTTTGTCTTGATCTTCTGTATCAATTAATAAATTTATCGATGATGTGCCCGATATTTCCCACTCTTCATCTTTTTGTAAATTTATTCCATTTTTGAATACAAGAATCGTGCTTTCTTCTAAAAAGTTTTCTGATCCACCACCTCCTGCAGCTTGAATAATTATCCATTCTTCTTGAACAGCGTTCCATCGATAAAATGTATTTGTTGATAATACTAATCGTACATCACCATTAATATTATCAACTAAAGGTAAATCTCCAGTTGTGTTAACAGGATCTTTCCAGTTCGATGTAGTAGACACATCCCATACACCTACGTAATTCCATCCACTACCATCCCATTCATAAATCTCTCTTGTATCCAATACAATACGTAAATCACCTTCTTCATTACCAGTCATTGGAAGATCACTATATTCTTGAACAGGACTTTTCCAATTACTAGTAAAAGCAGGCATATTAGTAATATTTTCGAAATGTACTGATGACTGTCCGGGAGTTTGAAGTTCTGTTTGTGTATAATATCGATGATCATGATCATGATTAATACTAAAATCTGGAATATTTTCTAAATCATGAAAATTTATTCTTTTAGAATCAATACCATCATGTTCATGTTGTTCAAAATCATTAATATGAGTATTAATAAAATCTTTTCGATAATATATATCATCATGATCATGGATAACATTTGCTTTTGTAGCAATTTGAGCAGTTAATGAGGTAATTGTATTATTAATGATTGTATCCATTTCAGTTTCTGTATAGTATCTACTATCATGATCATGTTCTAAAACAAATTCACCAGATACAATAAGAAACCACTCAGTACCGGTCCAAACATGAATTGATTTGTTGTTTAATACAATTCTTGCATCTCCTGGTGTATTCCCAGAAGCAGGCAGATCAGTATCATATACTACTGGATTTTTCCAATAGAAATAAGGTATATTTAATAAATCATTATAATTGATCTGACGAGAATTTACTCCATCATGATCATGACCAGAACTTGTATCAAATAAGTCATTTATCTCTGATTGCGTGTAATATACATCATCGTGATTATGATCCTTTAGTTCAATAGAATTCCATATAGATTCATCTTCATCCCAATAATATACTTGAGAAGTTTCTTTAACAAAAATAACATCATTATCATCATTATCACTTGGTAATTCCGTTAATGTTTCTACTGGTGAGCGCCACGATGAACGATATGAGATTAACGTCCATTTATAGTTGTAGGAATCCCAACGATAAATTAAATTATCATCTAATGTAAGTCGTACATCACCATCATTATTATCAACTGATGGTAAATCTCCAAAAGATGTAACAGGTGGTTTCCAATAAAAATTTGTTTTTAATATATATACATCATCATGATCATGTTCTTGAATAGTTGATTTTAATTCTTTCCATTCAGTTCCGTCCCACCAATAGGCTATTTCTTCATCTCTTACCAAACGAACATCACCAGGATTATTTCCTATTGGAGGTAAATCATTCAATTGATCAACTGGACCTTTCCATGTAAAATTAGATTGAACTATAGGTTCCCAATGCCCCTGACCAGTATTGGGGTTTTCAGTTACCCAGCGATAAATGGTATTTGTATCACGAGTTAGAATAACATCACCGTCTATATTCTCTGTATACGGAGGTAAATCATTAAATGAAAGTCGAGAGGGTCTCCATCGGACTAAATCATCGACTTCAGGTTTTCTATAATATAAACTATCATGAACGTGTCCAATGTCTGATTTGTCATCTAAAAATCCGTCTAAAACATCACGTTTATAATAGTTTTCTGGAGAAAAAGATTGCCCTGTTAAAATTATCCAATCTCCACTTTCACCAATAGTATCATCCCATAAATATAAATCACTATCTTCTAATACTAATCGTAAATCACCTCTCTGATTATTTTCTGTCGGTAAATCACCGACAGCAACTACTGGATCTCGTAAAATATCAGAGCCATAATTTAAATTTCTCCACATATTTGCTATAGAATCGAAACGCATAAATCGATTTTCAGTTAATACCAACCGGATATCACCATCTTCATTATGATATAACGGTAAAAAATCTTCACTAAATACAGGTTCTTTCCAAGTTACAAGTCTATCAGACGCAAATTTACCTATATATTCATATCCATAAATATGAAAAGGTAGTTGATAATCGTGATCTGAGTTTTGAATAGTAAGGTATCCAGCCGCGTAATCCCATTTCCATTTAATCACATCAGACGACGGTATTTCTGTATCATCATCATCAAATAAACGAACAGTAAATCCCTGTCCAAAACTTGGAGGAATCCAATCTGTTATTCTACCATCTAGTGATCCGGTAGAAGAAGCAAACCATCCTTTATGATCCGATACTGTGACGTCTTCTGTCAATTCAAATTTATCTCGCAATCTAGCTACTCCATCTTGTTGAGCTTGAAGAGGAGTATCAGCTACTTCGGTAGCCCATATTTGTTCTGTAGATATAATTTGATATGTATTAAAAATTTCTTCTTCTGGACGTTTATTAATTGTTGTTTGAACTTTATTTTCCTGTTTCTTCTCCACCCTATCTAATTGGTGGATTCGATCTTCATACGTGAAAAACTCTGAAGGATCAGTAACAGAAGTAATAACAAATTGTATTTTATCTGATGTATGAACAGAATTAGAAAATTCAATAGTAAATTCATCAACAACGATATAATCTTCATCTTTTACTTTAATCGAATTATTAACATATACGATAAGATTGGATCCATTTTGTTCCCAAGAATGAGTAGATGAGTACGTTTTTCTGTCTGGGTCTGATGTTTCTGAACCGATTTTAGAAATAACAATATTTTCAATCATATTTATATTATCTTAAAAATAATATGATTTTTTTATTACATTTCCGTAAACGCTTTTTTAATAGCTTGATGAGTTATCGAGGAGGAATAATCATTATTTATAATCATATATATAAGTTCTTGAATAAAATTGATTTTTTCTCTGTCACCTAGAATTTTAATCTCGTCAACTTTAGGATTCTCAATTGATGGTACTGGAGCAGATTTTTCTCCTTCTGGCCAATGATTCATTAACCAATCAGATGAATTGATTTGTATTTGTATTTTTGTACCGAGAATTTGTAGCTTCCATCGTGCTTCAGTTGCTATTTTACCATGTTTTTCAACATCATTTGGTTCTCCGAATTCTCGTACTAATTCATCATATGTAATACCAGTCATTGAAGAAGAAGTCATAATAATACCTACTGAACTAGTAAGCTTTTTAAACCAACTCATTTATTTATCCTCAAACTGTCGAGATAATACTTCATGTAATTTTTTAATTCTTAGTGACACTGTTTCCTTAATAATATCATCTAAAATATCACTAATTAATACTCGTATTTTATCAACTTCACTTTTATCAGCATTAACATCGAATTGAATTCTATATTTATTTATTTTTTGAACAAACTTTGTTCTCAAAGATTTTAATTTATATTCACTCATTCGAGTATTAATATCATCATTCTTAAAACTAAAATGTTCATTAATTGCCACCAATGTATCAATAAATTTATCAATTAATTCAATCATACTACGAGAGAATAATTCAATTTCATTCTTATTATTAAAATCTAAATTTTTAACATTAATAATCTCAGTTCCTAAATCCTCAACGACATTCTTAATATTTGTAATAAAATGGTAAAATTTCTCCAGCACTTTCCAGTCTTCTTCAGTTTTATGTTCTTTGGTAATAATACTAGTTATATCTGTATATTCATATTTTTTAATATCATATGTATTCGTATAAAGCGTATTCTTCATTTTATTAAAGGATTTTTTAATATCCTCAAGATTATTGTTCATTTACTATCCTCCCAATAAGCTGCTTACTACTAAATATAATATTCCGCCAGATCCTAAAATTAATCCCAACAATTTACCATATAATTTAATTTTTTCTATTCGTATTTCATGTTCACTTTTTTGTATTTCAACAGTTTGTTGATTTGATTCTTTAGACATATTCATAAAATTATTAATAATATGCATTAAATGCTCTTGACTTTTTGACACATCTTTATGTGTTTTCTGAGTTTCTTCATAATCTTTATCAATTTTTGTATTAATTTCGTATAACGTTTCAACTATTTTGTTTAATAGTTTTCGATCTTCTTTTAATCCTTGAATATGAGTTAATATTAAATTTAAAAATTTATTATTATTTTCAGTTATTTTTTTTAATGCACCAAATATCTTTTTAGTTTGCTCATTAATATGTTGTTGGTTATTAGGTGAAATTACATCAATTTTATCATCCATATAATCTAATTTAGATGGTATACTATCTAACCGTGTTGTCTTTTGATTAAATAATTCAATTTTTTCTTGAATTTCATCTAAAAATTTTGACGTAGAATTTAAATATACTAATAATTCACGCAGTACCATTTCTATATCTGAATTTGCATCAGTAAGTGAGGACATAATACTATTTTCTATTGAACGAGAACGTTCAATAAAATCATTTAATAGAGATTCGAGTTTTTCATTATCCATAAACTTTTATTTTAATCAGATTTGAAGACAAGATTTTATCAACCTTTCCAAGGATCCTATCTCGCTTACATATTTTTTCAAATATATTCGCTTTAATTGAATTACCATTTTTATATGATACGACCTCATCTCCAATCGCTATATCTCCTACATAAGCTACAATCGCTCTACCAGCAATCGCTACAGGAACAGATTCTGATTTATTTAAATCATGTTCAAAAAGTTTATCTGCATTCAAAATATAACCATATGTATCAGAAATTACTCCTACTGTTGTTTTCTCTGCGCGTTTCATTGATGGTCTTACTCCATGTTCAGTTTGTACTACAACAATATTATATCCAAATGTATATTGAGGATTCTTTTCCCAACATTCGGCTAAATCTTGCCATACAGCATTATATACCCTGTTTGCATAAAAATAACCATTATACCCTAATATCTCTGTTCCAACTGGGTTTGACTGGTTATATTCTAATGTTCCAGAATCACCAATTTGAACATCTTTATGAGAATGAACTAAATTATTGTTTAATGTTAATACATCAATAGGAGCTACTCCGTCTCTATTTCTAAAAATAGTTTTATCAGTACCTGCGTTATTTCCACTTTCTATAATTAATGATGTTTCTTCACCTCCCGCAGTCTCCTCGACATAAATTTTATGCTCGTCAGTTAATCCGGTCCATGTTATCCCTTTTGATGTCGCAGAAGCTGTAATAGTAAAATTTAAATCATCAGTCATCGTATCACCATTCATATTTACGAATCTATTATCTGCCTCTGTTTCAGTATAATAACGACCATCATGAGTATGTGTCACATCAACATCAATTGTACCTTCGGTTCCTGTTAATGTATATACTTGATTATATGTATCCATTTGAGTAGTATCAGTAGAAGCAAAATCTAAATCTACAGCAGTTTCAAATTCTGTAGCAGATGAAGCATTCGCTAAAATAGAACCACTACCACTACTTACCCGTATATCTGAACTAAAATCTACGTATCCAGTTTCACTATATACATCAAACCCATTACCTTTAATATTTGTTTGATGTATAATATTCCCTAATGTCCATGCCCCGTCTAATGGTTCAAGTGTTTTATCGGTTAATGTTATATTTTCAATCTGTACAGGCGGTCCTTGAAGTGACAGTGTAGAACCAGAATTTATTGTTATATTCTCTGGTGATAATATACTCAAAGGGTATCCAGTTTCAGTATACAACTGACTTCCATTAATTTTTATATAATCTAATCGTATGAAATCAGATAAATCAGCCTCAAACCACACTTCCTGTGATTTAACATGGAATACAGGAGAATCAATAACTACTTTATTACCAGCTGCGATATCAATATTTTCTGCAGAATCTGAAAACCCCACAGGACTTCCATCATCATAAAATGATATATAACGATGAACATCATTTGTTTGAAAAATTTTATTATCATTAAAATCGATTTCTTCTATTGTTACATTCTCGTCTAATGAATTAATATTAATGTTACCAGTTGATTCTATATTAATTACTTCTAATGTTCCGTCACGATAAATTTTATTAGCATCAATTTTTATATCGTCTAAAGTAATAATATTATCAGTCGATACGGTAAAATTGTTTGAAGACGTAACTATATTATTCGTATTTGATGTTATCAATATAGAATTTTCTGCAGTTAATTGTATCTGATTATCAGCATCGACAACAAAATCGTTTTTAGGTTCTACTATCACATCATTTGCAATCACCTGAATATTATTATCACTTGTTGCATCATCAATATTTGAATTAATAATTAAATCATTCCCATTTGCCACATATATCGTATTATTCAATATTCGTATATCATCAATTTTTACGTCTGTTCCCTCAGATGTTATTATAATTTCATCTGAATGTAAAGAAAGAGTATTCGAACCAGAAGCATACAGCTCAAAATCTGTATCATTTGAATTCATTATATGACCATCTATATGAATATCATCTATTGTTATAGATCCATTTTCATTATCAATATCTAAAAAATTTCCATCTGTAATATTTCTTCCGTATACATGTCGCGTGAAATAGGAGTCAATATTATAAATAGCATTATTTACATCACCATACGGGGTAGTACTAATTTCTACTGGAGTAGGATCTTCACCAGCTCCAACATCATCAATTGTCAGGGTTCGGGTTCCTCCAATTAATAATCTGTCAATATGTAAATTAGTAGTTAATTTAGTACTAATATCCCATACACTATTTTTTATAATATTTCTACTTGAATCAGTTCTAAATCCACCGATAATCCGTGATCGATACCAAATATATCCAGAAGGATTATGATCGCTCAATGACACCAACAGCTCACAACTATCACCGTCATTATTGTCTGCAACCCAAATATAATATGTTCTATTATTAGCAAAATTTGTGCCAGTATCTAATAAATGATGGTTAATAATTAATGATTTATTTTCATTTTCGAATACTTTAAAATCACTATCATTAATTTCAGAAGGATAAAGAAGTAAATTATTAATTTCATCTAAATTTTTATATTCTATGTCAAATTTCAGGAATTCAAATAATGATTTAGCAAGATGAGTACCGTCAGAATCACTTCCTATATATACTTTACTAATATTGCTTTGATCTTCAGCAAAATACCCAGTAGGTAAATCAAATTCTCGTAAATATGTTCCGATATTTACGTATACTTTTTTTAGTGTTTCACTCCAACTAATTATTACTCTTGTCCATTCATCAATAATATTATCAAAATTAAAAATTATATCATACGTCAATTCTTGTGATGTGTTTTTATCATAAATCGTAAAAACAAATTTATTTTCACTTTCATCGAATACAAGTTTTAATAAATCGTTGCCGCTTACGCTTTTTACTAGAAATAATGTTACATCCTCTTTTATTTTAGGATAAAATGTAAAATCAATCAAACCTTCTCGAAGAATAATAACATCTCTACTGTACGTGAGAAGAGAATCACCAATAGATGTTGGATAATATGATGAACAATAATCTTTTAATTCTAAAAGAAATGAATCAACATAATGAGTCGAATTAGGATAATCAGAATACAAAATGATTTCTACATAATTAATAAGACTAACATCGATTTCTTGCATTTCATATCTATGCCATTGATTATCTGTATAAGGCATCGTAAAGTATGCCTGGGAAAATACCCAATTATTGCCATTCCAATAATTATCATTACCATTTTTAAATGTTTTAATTTGTAAATATAAATCTGTACTTGTTTTATAATAAAATGATAGTGAATAGTTTCCAACTACTGTACTTGTATCGGATTGACGAGATAATTCACAAAGTGTTCCACTTGAATTAACAGTTATTTCTGCAGATTGAGTACTTAGATTTGACGGATAATATTCAGACGTGGATACTGAAACAATAGAACCATTATCATCAGTAAATGTCCAATCAGTTAAACCACTCTCGAATCCTGAATTTGTTAGAACATTATCGATTGCTGCATCAATCGCAACACTCCCTGGAGAATTATTATATTCATCTCTAAAAATAATATTTTCTGCGTCTTCTGGAGCAAATTTACTATTATATGAAACTAATGAATTATTAAAATCCCATGCAGATAATGTAGTAGGGATTTCTATATTTACTTTTACATTACTTCGTAATTTTAATATATCTTCTCCACTTTCCAATTCATTACTATCAAAGTATAAAATAGATTGTTTGGAATAATAATCTATAGAACTTGATAATCGATTAGAATCTATTGGAGTGTCTGGGTTATTTTCCCATAATAATTTAAATGATGCCATATTAACGTACCTCTAACGTTCCAGTTTCTATTGAGTTCTCTATTAAATATTCTAATAATATACGACAAAATCCATCGAATGACGAAAGATTTTTATTTTGTTGATTTTTTAATCTATTAATAAATTCATCATTAATATCTACTACCTTTTCGTATAATACTATTCTTTCGCTGGATACATCTTTAAATACAATATACTTAAATGATATTGATGTATCTGCTCCAAATTCTGCTTGTTCAAAATAACTAAATTGGGTAACTGCTACTTTATTATACCCTCGTATTGGTTCTGATAATTGTATATATACCATTTTATTCTCCTCTATATTACGCTGTTCTCTTCCATACTCTTACAGTTTGATTTACTGGTCTTGTTTCTGATCCAGTGCGAGGTTCTCCATTTGTTTGATCATTATACGGAGTTGTAGCGAATGGTTGAGTAGTCGCTCCTGAGTTAGTAGGAGCAATCTCATCAGAACTACTTCCACCGCACCAATTACGCGCATCATAATAATCGGGATTACCTAATTGCCCAAGTTTGTGATAATGCCCTTGCATCTGATCCAATTGTTCTCCACCTCCAAAAGCACTAGCATCTCCTCCTTCAGCCCTAAAGAAATCACCTGCGTATGTTGAAGAAACATTAGTCCATGTACCATACCATCCTAAATCTCCTGGAGATGATTGACTAGGAAATTGAACATATATAAACCCTATTGGATAATATTTACTAGGATCCATTTTGTCCCATACTCCTACTGTACCATTATAAACATATTGTTGATGTATATCACCATCTGTAGGTGATGTTGGAAATGACATATAATCCTCCTTATTTTTTAATGCAAAAAAGCATTTCTTTATACGGTGGTAAACTACTAGCAGAATCTGTTTCTGCATCCGCATCTTCCAATCTCTCAGTATTCCCTTGTACTGATTCTGTAGGATGATTATGGTTACCACCACTTATAATCATATTATGTGTATGTTCTTCTACTGAGACTGTAGATCCAGATGGTACGGTCTCGACTGTAACTGAATCTGTAGTTCCACTGAATGCTACTGAATGTTGTTGGGGATGAGCTCCACTGGATATAATATTAATATTACCAGTTCCATGTTGATGTGGAAATTCATGAATATGAGTGTTTGCTCCCCCTGTTCTTCCACAATCCGCTGATCCTCCATTCGATTCTGCCCCACCTGTAGGCAATGTAAAATTTTGTCCTGTATTCATATTAATGTATGACAATGGTGGCATCTTTAAAAATGTATCCATTAAATTGGGAGTTTCTTCATACCAACTATCACCCCAATCCATTCCTACTGCGGCCACCAAATCACTCCATGTACTATATACATTATTATCTATTCCTATTACATCATGCCATTTTCCATCACATAATAATAACCCATCAGGTACTAATGTTCCATGATGAATATGAATGGTATTAGGTGGAACATTTTGATCGAATGTGTCTGTCACCGACATTTTTTCAATATAAAAACCGTTATCGTCTCGTACTTTAAATTTTCCTATACAACGATTACCTAATGAGTCAAACCAACCATAATTTTCTGGACGAAAACGAGGACGTTCTACAGTATCTTTTTTTATAGTAATATTCCCAGACGTAATTGAATTAGAAGCATCTAAATATACTCTCCAGATACCAGCATCTAATTTATTTGTTCCTGAACCCAATGTCACTCCAGTTACAGGAGTAGCATCATTAACACTAATCGGTAAAGTCGAACTATTAAGAAATACATTATCATCAATAACTTTTTGTGTTCCTAATACATCAATATACCCAGAGGAAATCATTAATGTTAATTCGTTAATCGCAGTTTGAATTAAATCCCCAGATGTATCTATTTTAAAAGGACTAAACTTTAAGTTGGCTCCGATTCTTTTATTTGTATAGAATTGTTCTTGAATACTATTTAATAGAAATCGTGATTCTTGAATAGCTCCTTCAACATCAGTAGCATTAAATATTTGTTGATCATTAACAATATTTATATCACTAGCATTAATTTCTCTTACGACACCGTCCTCATATTTATTTATCTTTTCTACCGTAACTTCTTCTCTATATGTAAACAAATCCCATATAGAGTCTTCTATGATTTCTCCATTTGAATCAGTCTTGAATCCACCGATTTTTCTATATGAGATCACTTCATTACCAGTAGGACTTAACGGATTATCTGCAATTTCTTTCCAATATGTTTTAGTCTGGTCAGCTGAAGATATAATTTTACAATATGCATTATCTCCATATGAAAAATTATGCATTAAATAAATATTATATACTGTATATGAATTAAAATTACTTAACGTGAAATCTTCATTCAATACATCATCAAATGATATAACCTGATCATCAGAACCAAAATCAAAGTTTTCATATACTCGGGCAGATGTGTCTTTATCTACATACGACATGGCAATTTGGATACCACCCTTAACCTTTAAAAGTCTGTTTGTAGTATCAAAACGATCTTCAGTTCGTATAGGTTGCCATTGAAATCCTGAATTATCATATACAGCTTTTTTCGCTACTCCTGTATCTGAATTATATACCATTTTATTCGCCCATTCAGTTGATATCTCTGATTCTAATGGAAAATCTCCAGTGATAACAACATCTGCCCATAATTCATAATCATCTTCTTCTGTGGTTAAATAGATGAATTTTGAAGAAGCTTGAAAATTAATTGATTTTGATAAATTTGATGCTGTTATCGGAGTGTCGGCATTATTCTCCCACATTTTAAGTGAACCAGCACTATTATACATATTTCCTCTCCGTATATATTTTTAATTATCTTTGTAGTTTTTCTGAAATGTTTTAAGATTATTTTAGCAGATAGTTTATATATAGTATAATAGTATTATGAATAAAGCAAAGTTGATGTTATTAAAGAAAACTTGCCGTGAATGTAAATTCTCTGCTCTCATATATAACGCACGATGTTATTATTCTGAAGGTACATTTAAATCTGAAAACCCACAATATATACCTAAAGAAAAAATTTGTGAGTTTTTTGAAGAAAAAAATTTAGCAGTTGATGATGCTGTTGTATAATAATATTATATTAAATCTATGGAGGATTTAGAGATTATGAAGAAAATGATGATTGTAATGATGGTTTTGGTTGCGTTGGTTGTTATGTTTGGGTGTGATATTTCGATGGATCCGCCTGAAGATACTGGTGATGATACCATTGATGTTGAAAGCATCACGGTAGTAGCAGACAAATTGGTTGCTTATGACAATGAAAGCATAGGCATTGAAATCAAAGTTAAACCGAATGACGCAGACAATACTGACGTCACTGTCACCGCCCCCTCGGGTGTTAATGTAACTGAAGATTCTATTTCATTCGATGATTCTGTCACTGATACTGTTAAGAATGTAACCATTGAATTCGAAACTGATGACGGTGGTTATACTGACAGTGTTACTATAGAGGTATATGATTACTCTTATGTATCTGATGGTGATGTTCTTGATGGAACCTGGGAACGAGAATTCGACGAAGGTGGTCAAACTACCACTGATATCTGGACTTTTAATTCTGATGGTACAGCTAGATTTCAAAGAGTTAACTATTGGTTAGGTGATGTCGATATGAACTTTGCTGATTGGAAAGTAGTAGAAAATGATAATGGAAGCGGTGAAAATGCTGAATTTGAAATTTGGACAAAAGAAAATATAGGTGATGATTTCGAATTCGAAACTCACTGGGATCCAGATGTTGTTTCCGATAATACTACAAAGTTTGGTAATAGTACATTGCATGAATTTATTAAACAATAATTAAAACCAATTTAATGATATATAGAGCTCCTCTTTCGAGGAGCTTTTTTTATGCATATCCATCTTTATTAATACCACTTCCATTAATAGGATTAGTAAAAGTAAGATCTAAAGAAGAAGCTGCATTATAAATCTGTTGTGCTACATTCCGTAAAACATTATCTATAATAATAGCGACATCCTCTTTTGTATAATAACGTGTATCAGTCTCAGAAGCATCATTTTTATTTGAAGTAGTAGTCCCACCAGCATCATTAATTAATACCCCAGACAAATCTTGTGTTCCTGTAGTACCCCAAGTAACATTCGTAACATCTGTAGCAAGTCCACTCGATGTACCAGGATTTAATTCTGATTCTTGATAATATAAATCATGATGAGTATGACTTGTATCGGATTTTCCTGCTAATAGTGAATCGGTTTCTGTTTCAGTATAGTAATCACTATCATGATCATGATCACCAGCAGCCACTTGATTGGCACTAGTACCAACATCTCCATTGTTGTTAAGATTATTATATGTAACATCTGTGGCCTCAATATATACAGCACTATGAGCAGTATTATCATGATCTGTTGGAGCGAATTCTGTCGGCTTAGTTGTTATATTACCCCAATGTACTTCAGCACTACCAGATGTTTGTAGATCAGACTGAGTATAATAATTAGTATCAATTTCAGACTTACTATATACATTACTTTCCAAATCAAAGTGTAATGAACCGTAATAACTTCTATATGCATCTACAACACCATCATCAGATGATGTAGGAACATAATCGTCTGGATCTCCGAATGTAGTTAAATCAGTATATGTAATACTCATTATATCATCATCAATATCTGTAGCATTAAATGGATTAGGAGATGGTGCAGTTAAACCACTAATCGCAGCAATAACAGTATCTCGTATGTCTGTTACTGTTGTTAGACCGGTGATATCAATAATTTGATCTAATGTTGATGTACCGTCCGGGGCGGCAGCAGGAGTTCCACTATTCTGAAACCAAAATTCTATTGTACTTACTCCATCATTATAATAGAGAATAAAATATACTCCCTGATATTCTAAAGGATCATCACTCAAAAATTGTATTTCTGATTGCAGATCCCCAACACTAATATCCATTAATGAAGACGAGAAATCCCAATCTACTTCTTCATTGTGTAAATCAAATAAATATTCTTCTGTTGCCGCATCAATAAAATTAATTGAGTGGGTATGATCATTCCTTGATATGAACTCACTACTTCCTCGCTGTCCATAGGGAATAAAACTGATGTTGCCCCAGTGGACTATAGCTTCACCTTCTGTTTCTAAATTTGTTTTAGTATAATAATTCGTAACAATTTCTGTTTCAGTATAGTATCTATCATCTAACGCCCCATCACCAGCAGCACCTATATCGATTCCTGATCCAATTCCATCTCCAGTAGTATTTGGGTTTAATGCGACTTTTGTATAATATCTTAAGTCTATTTCTGTTCCAGTCCAATCCATATCATCTGAATCACTAGCTATTCCTGGTCCTGAACTACTTGGAATAATATCCACACGAGGATAGAATTCATTGTCGGCATCTGTACGATTATAGTATCTACCATCTAATTGTCCTGTGTCTAATCCATTCTTAGTATAATATCGTTTGTCTAATGGAGTAGCAGGGCTCCAGATTGGATTTGAAAATACATCAAGTGGATTAATTTCATCTTCAGTATAGTATCTATCATCTAACTGCCCGCCATCTAAATCTGATTTCGTATACATTGTGCTTCCGGCAGTTAAAGATACATTAAGAGTGCCTTCACTTCCATCGAATGTAACGTCTCCAGTCATATCATCAGTAAAATGTAGTGTTAACGTATTTGACCATTTTGTTGCTTCAGAGGATGAACCACTAATAGTAGCATTAATTGTCCCATCTACTGTTAAATCATTTCTGACAGTCATGTTCCCTTCTAATATAGCATTATCTTCCTCTACAGTAAATATTGGGTCTGAACTTGGTGTTTCTAGCGTGAATGTATTCCCAGTATCTAATATTCCAACTATATCTCCATAAAATGTTGTAATCTTTTCACTAGTATCGATATTAACCACAGGAGTTGAATTATTCTGTTGTACTGTGAAATCTGCATTATCTACAATAAATGATCCTTGAGAATGTTTGAATGTATTTCCACCAGGAACTGATGTAATAATATCCCCATTAGATTGAAGACTAACTGTACCATTATGTGAATATACATCTCCTGATATCTCCACGTCTCCTGTTAATATAATTTTATCAGATGAATTATCCACGACTACAGAAAGATCATCAGCAATATTTTTCAATGTAATTGAATTTGCGGTTGCTACTACAGTGCCGTTTAATGTAGTTGATCCGGTTATTATGGGGTTGCCGGTAATATCTATACTTCCACTATGACTCCATGTACCAGCAGTTGTTATAGTAGCTCCTGATCCTCCAAATGAAACATTACCACTAGATTGTGATAATGATCCAGTTAACGTAGTTGAACCTGTTACAGATAAATCTCCAGTTTGTGTTATATCTCCTGTTATGCCATAATTTCCAGTATGAGTAATCTCATTTTGTATTGTAACAGTACCATTACATGTTATAGTTTCAGATAACGTAGTTGGAGCGTTAATTTCCAATAATACAGATGAACCATCATCTTCATAATGTATATATCCGTTAGATGAGTCAATATTAAACTCATCGCTGTTTAATTGTATGTCTCCTGATATTGTTGTATCTCCATTAATAATTGTATCATCATTGATTGTTAGAGTCCCATCAATAATGTTGCTTCTATCTGTATTAAGATCACGTAAATCAATTTGACGAAAAGAATATGAGGTTCCTGTCGTATATGGGTTTAATACATAATATCCATTTTTTGTTTTTACTGTATCTGAATACCCAGCGATATCCCATATTGAGTTGGCAATGATATTACCAGCATTTGTTTGAAATCCACCAATAATACGAGTGTCCTTTTCTGTATATGTATCACTTGGACGACCGGGTACTTGAATGTTAACAGGGTAGTTGTTGCGTTTTGATATAATGATTTGAGCTCCCCCGCCATAACCGTCTCCAGATTCCTCTCCATAAATAGCCGAATCATCTCTATCACAAATATATACAAACCAATATGCATCAGTCCATGTTGTTTTTGTTGGAAGTGTTTCATCTGTATCCTCTGACGTGATAATAATGTCATCTAAACCAACATCAAACATTCTATATTGTTGATTTTCAGGTATGAGTGGAGTTCCTGCGTCTTCAGCTTCATTAATAATTTGTATAATGGAACCACGTTTGAATAGCAATTGAGTGGCATCGTTAGGGTCTATTGTAAGAAGAGTAAATTCACCATGAACTCCAGGTGAATAATCTGTATTATAATTTTTATATGAAGCAATAAAATCTAATGATTTAGAAAGAGCTGAGGATGTTAGCGGAGTATCAGGGTTATTCTCCCATATTAATTTTATAGAACTCTCATTTGTATCTCTTGGCATATATTTCGCTCCCTATTATGATAATGTAGTACTTACCCAAGAAGTACCATTATAAACATATAATATATTTGTTGATGTATCAAATTTTGCTGTTCCTGGTAAAGGACTATCTGATGGAGAGCCGGAAGTGAGACTTAGTGGTTTTGTTGCTACCCCCTCTAATACTTCCTGTAGTGTACCACTATCTCCAACAGATTTTCCAGTTGGAGTAACTCCTTCTATACCTTCTACTCCTATCCAGTCTGAACCGGTAGTTGTATCTTCATCTAAACCAGATACAGCAGAAGAGATTCCTATATATCCATTAAGATTTGAAAATAAATCATTTGATGGTCCAGCAGAAATAATGACTGAATAACTTGACCCGATCATATCTCTTGTAGCTCTAATATTTCCACTCTCCCATGTCCAAGTTACACCGATAGTTGTTGAACTATTCATCTGTGTTAAAACATCACTGAATAAATCTGAAGCATCAGTACCATCCACTGCAGTATCGTATGGAGTTGAAGCCCCTAAAGCATTGTATAAATCATTTGTATCTCCTGGCTGTAAATCAATAGTCGAAGAATCTCCTGTAAAATCTGCTGTACATCGAACATCACCACTCACAATTGTCCATGTACAGCTTGATATCGTAGATGCATTCATTAGTGATATAATATTAGACCATGTTGTATCTGTAGCATCTGCACCTGTATATGTTCCAGCAGTCCACCCTAATGTAAGTAGACCATCTCCTGAATTAATCGTAAATGTTTCTGATGATCCAGTAGCAATTGTTCTAATACCCACATGATTTGAACCGGCATCATAAGCTTGTAAATCACTTAATGGAGTCAATGCATCATTAACTTCAGCTATCACTTCAGTTAAATTGATTGTATCTGCATCTAATGTCACTGTAGTGCTATTAATTACTAATGTTTCTCGTTTGTCTGTAAAATCAATTGAACCAGATACATCGACTGTTCCGTCATGGCTAGCCGGTTGTGCATCCACTCCAGAAGTTTGATTAATAAAATGTGTGGCTTGTATGTAATTTAATGATGAAAATAAATTATTTGTACTTCCATCAGCAAGTGTTATCGTTGAACTCGAACCAGTGGTATCATTAGTACACCGAATATTTCCACTTTCTTCTGTCCATGTAGCAATACCTGAGGTTTCTGTGTTTAATTCGAATAGAATACTATCCCATGTTGTATCAGTACCGTCAGATCCTGACATAGAGGGTTCCAATGAAGCCCCGAGTGCAGCTAATAAATCTGGTGATCCTCCAGCACTTAATTCTATTGTTGAAGATATTCCAGTCGTATCAGATGTAGCTCTTAAATCACCACCAGTTATTGACCAGGTTACCCCTGTCACACTACTTAGAACAGTAACTAAATCATTATATGTAGTAGAATCATTAGTACCCTGTGTTGTTATCGTAAATGTAAAATTAGAAGCAGGATCATTTGCATCAGTCGTCACTCCAGTATCTGCATTTGTTGTTGTTACCACGTTTGTACTAACAGTAGCATCAAAATTACTATTGCCATCAATTATTGATTGTGTGGCTGATGCAACACTATCTGCTGTATCATCTTCACTAATATTAACTTGTAGAGGGGTTTTTCCAGAAGGAGCAGGATCTGTTGAATATGTAGCATCTGAACCAGTATATGTTCCAGCAGTCATTCCTAATGTAGATAATGCATCTACCGTGTCTCCAGCAGAAAGAGTAAACGATTCAGTTGAACCAGCGGCTGTTGTTCTTAAACCAACATTATTACTAGAAGCGAATGCTTCTATTCCTGATAGACCAGCTGTAGATAATGAATTATTAATTTCTGTTACAGTAGTTGCTACATCAGTAGTGTCCGTATCAAGTACGATGTTGTAATCTGAACCACTATAATTGATGTTAAAGTCTTCTGGTGTAGAAGACCAACCTGTATAACCGCTTGATAAATCAGCTGTGCCGGTATGACTAGCAGGTTGTGCTGCTGTCTCTTGCATTCTATACCATACATAATACTCAGTAGCATCATTTGCACTATACAGTAACCAGTATGCTCCGCTTAATGATTGTGAAGAATCTGCTGGACAAGTAACTTCTGTTACTTCTTTATCACCAGTGGACAATGTAACAGTTTGAGGTGTTGCAGAACCACCATCGATTTTTATATTATAATTATATACTGTACCTGCTGTTAATCCGCTATCATCACCTCCAGATATTCCACTTAATCCTAATTCTTGGTAGCCAGATGTTGGACCTAAAACATCTATATTATATGATGAACCATTAACAACAAAATTATATGTGTTGCCTTGGCTTAAACCACTTTCATTTAATAAACTTGTTATTTGTCCATCAAGATTCACGTCTTGATAACCTGCTGTTGCATCTGAACCAGTATATGTTCCAGCAGTCATTCCTAATGTAGTTAACGCATCATTTAATCCAGAGGTTAATGTAAATGTTTCTGATGATCCAGTAGCAATTGTTTTAATACCCACATGATTTGAACCGGCATCATAAGCTTCAATTTCTGAATTTACTCCCTCACTTGTGAATACTGAATTAATTTCTGAAATGATGTCGGTGAGTCCAGTTGATGATACAGTGAGATCAACAGTGAATGAAGAACCACCGTTAACACTAATATCAAAATCTTGATTATCATTTTCCCAATTATATCCTGATGATAAATCTTCGGTTCCAACATGTGAAGCAGCTTCTGCTGGATCCAATTCTATACTATATTGATTTAATGTATTATCATTGACTTTTATTTTGAAGTAATATATTCCTGAAGATAACCCACTATCAGTTCCAGCATCTACTCCGCCCAGACCTAATTCCTGATAACCCGCGGTAGCTACCCCTGGGGTAATAGAAAATGTTTGTTCTCCAGTACTATCTACATCAATTGTAAAATCATATGTATCTCCTGGAGTGAGACCCGATGGATCACTTTCATTTTGACCAGTTAGATTAACTTCTTGATATGCCGCTCGTTCGTTTTGAAGAGTAACATCAGATAGTTGTGATTTAGATAAATAATTGGTATCTATTTGTGATTGAGTATAATATAGACTATTATGATTATGACTGCTTCCTACTTTTTCTGCATCTAATTCATCAAGTGCCTCTTTAACATTAACCGAATCTAATGTTGAATCTGTATTATTATATGATATATTGACCGCTGAACCTGTTCCTAGACTTCCAGCGACTTCATCGATTGCTGATTGTACATCTAATGTCGTTAGAGATAGCCCAGAAGAAGTAGGATCATATCCGATTTGTGTGGCTGGTCGTAAAGCCATAGCAGTACCAGAAGGATCGCCACCGTGTACACCTTCAATAATTGTAGGTGAAGCATCAGTATCCATACCACCAACATGAATAACATTACTCAACATATTAGGATTTGATGTTGTGGATTCATTTTCTAAATCAGCTGCCAGACCACCACCTGTATTTATTAGTGATGTAGTAAGAAGAATTACTGAACCACCATCTGAATTTAGCGCCGGTTCAGTAGCACTATTATTTTGTATTTTCGCAGCTTGAAGAGTGAGGACTCCACATCCAGCATTCATTACTACCGCGGATTCATTTGTATCTGTAGTAGATAAAGTATTAAGCGTCATTGTACTTCCACCTGAATTCATAATCAACGCCGGTCCGCTATCAACCATAATAGAGAATCCCTCACCTTGTAGTCCTGCATTAAGAGTTACAGTAGTATTCGCGTATATATATTCTACATACGTTTCAGTATTTATTGTTAATGTATTTCTAAATGAAATATGTTCTAATCTACATTTTCCATTTGCACCTGTTTCTAGTGGACTATAAATATTGGATTTACCTTGTCCCATTCCAATAAGATTAACATTATCGGGAAGAGTTATTGTACCTGATGATGAATATCCACCCTTAAAAAGAAAGATTGTATCACCAGCTTCTGCGGCTGCTATAGCATCGTCAATATTCGTGAATGGCCGATCAATCGCTCCAGTTGGAGTATACGTATCAGTTCTATCTTTATCCACGTAAATAGTAGTTGTTAACTGAAAATCAGAATGTGAATTTGCTAATTCATCAATAGCACCCTGAACTGTGGTAGAAGTAAGAGTTGATGTTGATGGGTCGAACCCAATTCTTTTTGATGTTCTATACGCTTGAGCAGTACCAGTAATTGTAGAATCACCAAACACTCCATCTATTAATGTTACAGCAGTGTCTGAATCACCAGCTCCAACCTTGTATACATTTGATAAAATATTGGGATTCCCCACTGTAGCACCATTATTAATCGAAAGTGCTGGACCCGATCCTGAAGCATTAATTACTCTTGTATCAGATAGATTAACAATACCAGAAGTTGAAATTAATGTTGTATCTGTGGTAACTCCATAAATATCACTATTTGATAGAATTAATTCACCACCATTATGTGTAACAACGCTATTTTGAGTAGCTGTGAATGAACTATTATATCCAAATAATACTCCACCATTCATAACTAAAGCCGGTGAAGTTGAATTGGTTTGAACTGAAATATCTCCTTCAATACTTCCGGCAGTTAATGTAAGAAAACCAGCTTGTTGAATAGTCACATTTGAAAATCGTACTGAATCAACCATATTAACAATTACTTCTTTTTCAAACACAACATTTTCTATTAAATTTGAACCGTTTGTGGAACCATCTCCAATCGTAACTGTATCTGAACCAATAATTTTTGTGAAACTGAAACCCTTTAATGACATTTTAGGACCTAATGTAAACGTCTCATCATATTCAGATTCAGCCAACATAATGGTTCCTTTACCACTATGATTTGTGGTTATGTATGTGATTGCCGCTGAAATTGTCTTAAATGGTTTTCCCAAATTACCTGTTTCTGTGTATGGATCAGTTCTAGTGTTATCAACCCAAAAAATTCCTTCAACAGCATTTTCTGAATAATCAATACGTAAATCTAGTGTATCGATAGCACCCTGAACATCAGTAGATGAAAGTCCTGATGTCGTATTATCATATGTTATAGAATTTGCTGGTGGATTTAATGGAGCATATGAAGAGTCGTGATTATGACTTCCAACTGCAACTTGATTAGAAGAAGTACCTACAGCTCCGTTATCTGATAAATTTGTAAAATTTACAGCGTCAACTTCAATATATGTCGCACTATGTACAGTATTATCATGATCTGCTGGAGTAAATTCAGTTGGCTTAGTTGTTATATTAATCCAATCAACTTGTTTTTTACCACCAGATTCTCCTTCAAAAAAGTCATCAATTTCGGTTTCTGTATAGTATACATCATCATGATAATGAACACCAATACCTCCTGGAGTAAGTTCTGACCATTCTGTATCAGTACCTACCCATAATTTTTTTGTATCTTCTGTGAATACAACTCTTCCTTCATCTTGTGGTTGATCGAATGTAGGAAGAGTAGTTTCCCTATCAATACCATGGGGTTTTCCTTTGAGAGTGATTGCTTTGTCAAAATTAATTTTACCTTTCCAGTCCAAGGTGTGCCTCCTTATTGAGATATACTCATTGGATTGTACCTATTAAGTACAATATATAGTTTTTGTACCTATATAGTACAATCCATTAAGAAGAACTGTGTGCAGTCCATCTTATTAATTTATCTTTACTATTTTATGGGTTTTTTATAATTTATTTAAACGCTCCTATAATTAAATCATAGTGACCTTCTATTACTTTACCATTTTTGTCTACATGTCCTTGTTTACCATCTAATCCAACTTCAGCTCTACCTTCTTTAAAATGATCTATAAGATCATAAATAATAGGAGTAGTTACATTACCGTTTTTGTCTACATGACCATATTTACCATTTTTTACAACTATAGCTCTACCTTCTTGGAAATCACTTACATAATCATATTTATCTTTCCAATTCATTTAAAAACTCCTATAATTAAATCATACTGTCCTTCTATTACTTTACCATTTTTGTCTACATGACCGTATTTACCATTTAATCCAACTCTAGCTCTACCTTCTTGGAAATATCCTACATTATCATAAATAATAGGAGTAGTAATGTTACCGTTTTTGTCTACATGACCTTGTTTATTATTTAATTCAACTATAGCTCTACCTCCTTGAAAATTTCCTATAAGATCATAAATAATAGGAGTAGTCACATTACCATTTTTGTCTACATGACCGTATTTACCATTTTTTACAACTTCAGCTCTACCTTCTTGGAAATGACTTATATTATTATAAATAACAGGAGTAGTAATGTTACCATCTTTATCAACATGACCGTATTTACCATTTAATCGAACCTTAGCTCTACCTTCTTGGAAATATCCTACATTATTATAAATAATAGGAGTAGTAATGTTACCTTCTTTGTCTACATGACCTTGTTTACCATTTAATCGAACCTTAGCTCTACCTTCTTGGAAATCACTTACATAATCATATTTATTTTTCCAATTCATTTAAAAACTCCTATAATTAAATCATAGTGACCTTCTATTACTTTGCCATTTTTATTTACATAACCTTCTTTACGATTTAATCTAACCAAAGCTTCGCCTTTTCTAAAATTTCCTACACTATCATAAATAATAGGAGTAGTTACATTACCATTTTTATCAACGTGCCCTTGTTTGTCATTTAGCTCAACACCGGCCCTACCTCCCTGAAAATATCCTGTTATATCATAGATAATAGGGGTAGTTACATTACCATTTTTATCTACATGACCATATTTATTATTTAGTTCAACTTTAGCTCTACCTTCTTTAAAATCACTTACATCATCGTATTTATCTTTCCAATTCATTTAATATCTTCCTCTTATTTTCGCTTCTTGTATTCCCATTTTGATTCCTTTTTTAACTCCTGATATGCTTTTTCATACATAGAATGTTTTTTTCTCATCTTCTCCAACATATGAAAAAATTTATGACAGGAGTCACACAGAAGCATCACGTCATTTCTTGATTCATTCAACATGGTATCATAATGTTTATGATGGATATGTATCTTATTAACACTCTTAGGCCTCCTTTGACCTTTCTTGGGACCTATCTTATAGTTCTCCCATCTATTGGCACCACATATCTCACATTGTGCATCATCACCATAAGCTAATTTATTTCTCAACTTTTTCCAATGTTCTGTCTTATAATATTGGCGTAATGTCATTTTCTTTCTTTTAGCCACTAAATAGATCCTTAAATATACCTTTTAATGAGTCATGAAATTTTTCTTTCTTAAATATAGTCCCTTTAACAGAAGTACCATTTCCTTTTATTTGAAATCTCACACGTCTTTGAGTTTCTCTATCTAGTTCACAAGGATATAAAATTTCATATTTAGTAATAGTCATACCCTTGCTGATATAACCACCAGAGATACATAATATCCATCTAAATTCTTGAATGTTGGTAGTATGTATTTAGATTTCATTATTCCTCAAATTTATCTTAAGATAACCATTCGTAAACGAGAATCATCTGAACTTCGTACTTTAAGATAATCACCATCAAACCATACATCATCAACTCCAACAATTCTTCCAGTAGAAGGATCAATAAATTGATAAACAGCATCATAATCTTCTGGCATTTTAATGGATGCCTCATACATGCCAGCCACCGGATTCCAATTATCGATATCTTTTACTTTTGTATCTGATGTTCGTTTTAATACAAAGACATTGACTTGTAATAAGTTGTCTGATGTCCAAAGTGTAATCGTATTATCATCAGTAAATAGTATTTCATCAAGATTTACTCTATGTCCAGTACTTAAGTCGAATACCGATAATAATAATTGTTGAGAATTAAGATTATGATTAACTGTATGATAATATGTGCCACTAGAAGGTGTCCACGATCCTACAGTTTTTGAATAATTATGAACAGCCCCGAATACTATAAAATTTAATCCCTCGGAGTTATCAGTTACCCATACTCGTGTTGTGTTAAAATCAACAGCTTCTATTTCATCAACTCCTACAACTCTACCATCGGTTTTACTAATCGGTATAACTGTTACGTCTTGAGTATTTAATTCATGATCAATATCATAAAAATACCGACCACCACTAGATGAATAATCAGTAGTTTCAACTTCATCTTCTGCTTTAGAAGGATCTTGTGAACGTTCATATACTTCATCAATAGCAGATTGTACATTTGTAGCATCCATTCCTGTTGTCGTATTAGTATATGAAATATCCGATGCAGTTCCCCAATTAATATCTGCAATTTTAACCCATGAGGTTCCATTCCATACATATTGAGCTGCAAATCCATCACCATCATCTAATACAGTTCGAGCATCCCCATCATCATTACCAGTTGTCGGTAAGTCACCGACAGTATCAACAGGTTCTTTCCAGTTAAGACTTGTTTCTAATGTTTGTATTTTTTCATCTAATTCAGATAACACTTCCTCTACTGTATTCTCGGTAAAATATCCATTTTCATCTTTCACTCCAACCATTGAAGCACCTTTCGTAGCAGAAGTAGATGCTAAATCATTTCGTATATCTTGATCGCCCTGCTGTCTATTACTAATTTCAGTTGTTAGGTCTGTTCTTACCCCTTGAGCATAAGAAAGAGTATTCGCGATATCTGTTTCATTCGTATCGATATCCGAAGCATTTGTACTAATATTTGTTTCGGCGGTATCTAATCGATCCTCATGATCCTTAAGATTCATTGATGAATCCCAAGTAGATCCATCAGTACCGTCTTTCATTTTACCGATTTCTAATAAATCGGTATTAATATTCGAAACATCATTTTGAATATCTGTAATATCACTTATATTGGTTTGAATAAGATCCCAATTATCTTTAATTGTTTGATTTGTTCTTCCTGATCCAATTATTTCATATAAAGCAGCTTCGAGATTAATTTCAGTTAACACACCGTTTGAATCTTCTACTCCGATTAATGAAGCTCCTTTACCATTATCAGTAGAAATCAAATCATCTCTAATCTGTTGATCTGCGTTAGCTCTATCAATAATTTCTTGAGCGATATCTCCCGCATTAGTGGTTATATCTCCAGCATTTGTTGTTACATCGGTTCGTAGATCTGCGATATTCCAACCATTATTTGTTGCTTTCACTTGAGTCCAAGAACCAGTATTCGCATCAAGAGCGTACTGTACATCTTCTTGTAAATCTGTGAGGGTAGTGATATTAGTTTGAATAAGATCATAATTACCCTTTACCGTATGGGTAGCATCTCTATCCACTCCAGCCAATTCTTGCAATGCATTTTCTACATTTGTAGCTGAAAAACGATTATTTGTATCTGCTATTCCAACAGTTGAAGCTCCATCACCAATGTTATTTGATATTAATCTATTTACTATAATGTCGTCAGCATCGATTCGCGCTTGTGTTTCTGCAAGAATCAAATTATAATTGTAATCAATATCACTCTCGTTTTGTGTAATTCTACCATCTTGATTAGATTGTTCTGCTGTTAAATTTGATACATTAAGCTCTAATACATCGATGTCATCTGCATTTGTAGTTATATTTGCTGCATTTGTGGCAATATCACTTTCTATTTGTGGTAATTGAGTATTAACGTTATTATTTAGGTTTTCTTCGAACTGATTTATTTGTTGTTCAAATGAGTCAATTTTATTACTAATTTCAATTGTATTTTCTGATACTAATTCTAAGTTAGAGATTCTTTGTAATACTTGATCTTGATAGTAATCTAATAAATGGATATAAGAACTCTCTTTATAAAATTCTTGTATATTTTTCCAATTAGATAATTCTCTGTCAGATATTGGATAATTTGTAATAATAACATCTTTCACCAATATGTTTGCTGAAGGACGATTTTTTGTTTCGTCATATCCAATAGAATCAGTCCATTCAAATGATCCACTTGATGTATAGTCTTTAGGCACATCACGACCAATATAAAAATTGGATGCGAATGGTTGAACTGCCGCACCAGATTCGGTATCATACTTAAAATGATCGAAATAATAGATAAATCTATTTGTAGGATAATCATAATAGATGGCGACTGAATGCCAGTAATCCCATAATGATTCTACGATATAAAATTTATGTGTCGAGGTATCATTAATTACTAGACTATCAGTTTTAAATGTTATGATACCCTTTTCAATTGTTGGATCATAATAATATGATATTCTAAATCCGCGATTCCAATCTACAAGTGGTACATCACTTCCTTCTTTATATACTAAATCACCCGCTTCATCAATTTGATATTTTACTGCTTCTAAAAGTACAATTTCATCTTCAGTATCAAAATTTATAATTGGTTTAAATCTAAAAAATATGATACCACGTTGTTTTTGTACCAATGCTCTACTAATTTCAATCACGCCATGGTTATCATTTCTTTCTTTAATATATGGAGTTGAGAATTTAGATCGTTCTAACTGTACAGCATCAATATAGAATTCAATATCTCTTTTTACTATAATACCGATATCTGCTTGAAGATCTGATGAGAAAGATGTTGTTTTTGTCAACTTCATCCAACTACCATATATTTTTTCTATATCATCAAAGAAGAATTCTGTTTCAGTACCATTTTCTCTTTTAATAAATTTAATTTTTTCACTACTAACTTCATCTTCACTATATACATACATAGAAAATGTATAATATTCTCCCGGTACAAAATCAATAGGAGCGCCGCCTGTTTGTGTAATTTTTTCAAAATAAATTGTTATCGTTTCATCTTCACCCAATGCCCTATTTTTTAATATACCCCAACTTCTATTTGACAAACGAGTATATAATGGATCGAACTCATTCCATACTTCATGTCTTCCTACCGTATCACCATCTAAACCTAAAATCTCAAAATTTGTATCTTTTGTTTTCGTTATTTGACGTCCAGTAAATAATACTGTTCCGCCACCACCACCTGTAGTAATTCCAAAATCTGCATATGTAGATCCTGGATTTGTTTCTCCATTTGCGATATATAATACGTATCCTACTTCTAATTGTGATTTCGCTGCGAAAAATGATTTAAATGGATATGCAGGAGATCCGTCTGGTACATATGAATCAGAACGCAATGTATCGATAAAATATACATTTGCTTCATCACCTTGTAATTCTCCCATATATTCCCAATCAATTAAATCAGGATTATCATTATTGAATCCTATTTCTCTATGATCACCAGAATTTTCAAATTGTATTTTAATTGATGTAGCTTGCCAATCTTTTGTATAAAATTCAATTTTTCCGTCTTTTCGTAATCGACATCTAATATATGTATTCCCATTTACTGGCGTTCCACCATCAGTTCTGAATATCTCATCATTAATATGATCTACCAATTCTTTTGCTGAATAAAAATTCATTCCATTTGCGTAGTCATCTTCATCCGTGAAAAAACGAACTGATATACCATATGCATCATCATTAATTGTAGATTGAGCATTATCAGTAGCAATTCGTGAACCAGTAGTAGAAATAAACATATATTTACTAATATTTGAATTTAAACGTGGTGGGACATCTGTAATAATATGAGCAAATTCGTTTTCAGTAAAATCTGAATTTTCTAAATAGTTCATTGTTGGTTCCATTAGTGCCCATACCAATTCACTATTTAAATAAGTAAATCTTTTTCTTGTTTTATCTTCAAACGTATTCCCTTTCGCTCCTATACCATATTCATTTTTTAATGACCAGAATTCATTTAAAATTCTACTATCTATAGTTTTAACAAACGTAGATTGGTCGATATAATTTGTGGGGTCAATAAAAGGAAGTTCTTTGTCATTCCAATATGTTAATTCTTTTCTATTGGTGAATTTATTATCTATTCGTAATTCTGAATAATAACCGCTTAATAATTGAGTCTGATCAAATGCACCACCAATAGTAATATAATATGAGATATCATTATAATTCCAAGCATTTGTTGTTTCTTCTTCTTTAAATCCTTCTACAATTTCATTTCCTTGTGCTAACTCATTAAGAATTAATTCACCTTTCTCATCTCTATTTAAATCATTAACAATAAATGATTCTATTGCTAATTGATTATTGTGATAGAATGTAATAATATTCTGATATTTGTCTTTTTCATCAAATGCTGGTTTCTGATTAAATGCTTTTTCATAGTTTACTGTGAATGAAATCTTATGCCATTGTTGATAATCAGCATCTGATAGAATTTGTAATGGTGATATTACTGCATATTTTTTATATTTATTGGCAACAATAATCTTAAATGTATATGGGTCAGACGGTTCAGCTTGTGAATCTGGAGTAAGATTAGCACGTTTCTCTCCAGTATTATTGTTGTATAATAATACAATATAATCATCATCATCAGTATCCGATCGAGTATCAAATAAAATTCCTGTATTGTTGTATGTTTCAGTAGGCTTAAATTCAACAGTGAATGTAATTTTTTCTGAATTAACAACTATTGGATAATGAATTGATTCTGCTATATAAGCAAAATTAGATTTAAATTTTTTAGGTACGTCTAAATCAACTCGTTCCCGAATTTCATCATAGCATCCAATATCTTTCCCGTCTGATGCTTTTCCAATACATACAGAATCTGTTAAAAATCCTTTTGCTATTGAACGAAGATGATAATCTTCTGTTTCTTCATCAGTACTAATAAATCCAGGATCTTTATTGGGTCCTGAAAATTGACAAGTTTCTCTTCCAAAAATACCTCCAATTGGATTAAAATTCAGTTCACTAGCTGGTACTAATTCTGGATCGACTGAAAAATCAATAAATGAATTTAAAAATTCAATGTTAGATCGTGAATCAAAATATTTTTTCTCTCCACTTCGTATTTCTCCGTTATTCCATACAATACATTCATTGAAAAGAATTGATTGACCTGGTTTTGATGTTTTAAAGAGAAGTTTACTGTTAACAATAGTACATTTTTCTACATCAAAATTGCTAATCCAATCTTGTGTATTTGTTAAATCATAATGGATTAAATCATCTGATAAACCATTCATGAGACATCGATACATTGTATAATTTCCAATAGGATCACCAAACAATTCAAAATTATATTGTAAATCCTCTGGATGTATTGCCTCACCGTCAGATGTCGCTACAGATTCTGGACTTCCAGGGACACCATCATCTCTTGTAATATTTCTCATATATGGGTGTGCAAATGGAGTTGGAAATAATTGTGAACTTATTCGTAAAAATGTATTTGTAGCATCTAAAATTTTACAATTATATAACGAAATATTAAGAGGATAATAATTATTAATTGAAGAATCTTCTAAATTACAATGATAAAAATCTAAATCTGCTATCGCATAAAAGTTGAAATTTTCAAATATGATACCCTGAAACGTGATTTTACTTCTATTTTGTAAATTGCCTCTCCAACGGGTATACGTTTTAGCTTTAATTAAAATTTCTTGAGTTAAATCAATTTCCACATCTTCAGTAATAGTAGAAGTAGAAATAATAACTATATTTGGTTGAGCTCCTTCATCTCGAATAGCTTCTACAGCTCTTCCGATTGTTTTAAATGCAAGGAGTTGAGAAGTACCATCATATGCTGGATCATCATCTTTACCATTATCATTATCAACAAATGTAGAAAGAGAAGGACCAATATTTTCGGGGTATCCATCTTTATATCGCAACGACATTTGATAATCAGTTCCCCATGCTCCAACTTCTTCGTTCTGTTGAATACTATAATTTTTAACAATTGAAACGATACGAGAAGCATCAATTTGATTTAATGGATGAATACCATTTGTAGAAATAAAATCTTTAACGAATGGGAAATATGCTAATGTTTCATTCTGTAAAGAAATACTGAAATATGGACTCGTATCAGAATCAATAAAAATTCTTCTATCATAAATATCATTTTTATTAAAATTTAAATCCACAACATTTAATTCATATAATACATCATTATCTTCATTGTTAACATCATCAATAGATACATCATACACTCCATCTACGTATACCTGTCGTTGATTTCCTAGATCACCAGGACTATACGGATTTTCAACATCAAAATCACCTTTTACAATATATAAGAAATTTCCATATTTATCAGGTATATTTCTAATTTTTATTTTATCGATTCGAGGATAATGATATTTATATGAAACATTCAAGCTTTCATCTAATGATAAAAGTGCTAATATTTGGTTAATCGCCCAAATACGACCACTATTCTCATAAAGAAAATAATCATCACGGTTATCATATCGTACATCAAATGTTGGAAGAGAATTACCATATTTATACGGGTTAAATATTCTTTCATATTCATAATCAAAATATAATTCTGAATTACTTCCAATTGGATTCAATAAACAAATTCTTCGATTATCATCAGTATTAAATGTATAATCTGATCCTTCTGTTAATACTTTATATTCTATAAAATCACAATATACAGTATCTTGCGGATCAATTCTTGAAAACCCTTCCTCAGGCACATACGGAGTAGCAAACGGATTTTCTTCTAATTGAGCATTTTTTACAAATATTTGATGATTAAGTGCAGAATAAAATTCTACTCGTAAACAATCTGATTCTGTATTTTGAATAGTATGGGTAACCTCTATTCTATGCCATTTACCAATATCTAATTCTGAATTTGAAATGAAAAATGTCTGTGTCGATCCATCAATAAAATCATCATAAAATAATGATAAATCATTTTTATTTGTTCCGGAATTAATACGTTCAGCTAACCTGATATTACCACTAGTAAATTCTATATTAGATTTTACATATATTGAAAACGTGAATGTTTCGCCGACAGAAAGAGTATTTGGTACGACTACTTGATGGAAGTTGACATACTCTGTTATTTGATTAACCGTATAGAATTCAGCAAAAATTTCATTAAATTCATTTGTTAGTGAATTAAATTCTGGATCATCATGGGTCGACCATATATTCCATTGTGTTGAAGGGTCATCGATATGTTCTAATTTAGAATCAGATAGTAAATTCTTACCGTCATTTCGGATAACTGTTTTGTTTTCATAGTTTATAAAGTAATCCTTGCCTTCTATAAATCCATATTCAGTTTCATCATTTATTTTTAATCGTACACTACCTGTTAATAATTCACATCCTGATGATACTGGAATATCAACAAATAATCTATTATGGGTAGTATCATTAAATGTAATAGTTTCATTTGCTATTTTTGTGAATTCTCTTAATTCATAATTAGAATCTGATATATCCCATCTATGAAAATAGTGAGTATCAATCCATTCACTTGTACTTTCTATCCATTTAAAGTATCCCCATCCTTCAACATAATATACATCATTATTATCTGGATCAGATGGTAAATCATCCATCGAATCTACATACCCTCGTACTACTGGTTCGGATGGATAACTATCACCTACTTTTTTAATATTAGGATCATATTTCGAACGAATAATTGTATTTTCACGAGCTATATATAAATGTCTTTCATTAACATCCTTTTCTTCAGCATTTTCTTGTTTGAAAATCTTTTTAATGTTACCACGAAGATATCGTGTGGGTTTATTCATACCAATACTATATAAACCATCAACAATCAATGTAGAATTATCAAAATGCCAACTAAATACATCATAACCTTCTGATGTCGTATGTGTTACTATTTTATTGTATACGTCCTCTATTGACCATGGACTATTAAATTCTTGGGGAGCTGAATCAACTTTTATTAAATATTCAATGTCATCAATTCGTATACCAAATGCATATATTTGTTCAGCACTATAAAATCCTTCTGTCGGAGTAGGATTTTGTGATTCATACAATTCTTCTGTTCTTGAAAACTCTACTCTTGCTGGTGAATTTTCACTTGCCTGAATAAAATTATAATCGCCAATAATTGTAAGAAAATCTAAATAACTTCCACCACCAGTTACTTCATTTGCATGTAATAATTCTACAGTATGTGTCTCACCATCATCAATAGTAAATGATATATTTTTGTTTAATATTGTGCCACCAATATAAATTCTACTGTTTAATTCTTCGATGGAATATAATTGTTTGACTCTCTCTCTGAAATCATCTCCAAATAATTGTGATGAAAGATTACTTATATTAATTCTATCATAATGATCGACATCATTTAATAGTTGCATAGAATAAATATGGCTATCATCAATAAAATAAATTTCATTATGATTTCTATCTAATATATCATTAATAGATTGAATTTTCCCATATAAATTAGGAGTATACTGGATATCATATTTTTTTCGTTCATCAATAATAGCGAATGGTGGATTTGTTGTATCATCTTTTTTTCTAAATGTAATAAACAGATAATTATACCCATGAACAAATTGTGAGACAGACGCCCCAAGTTCTAATTGCCCACCGTCAAATTGAAGAACGTTAACATCTGTTTTCTTCACTTCTACTCGTAATTTTACACTCGTTGAATCAGTTACTGTATGAGTTACTGAAAATCGAATCCATGTATCATTTCCCGTTACGGTTTCTGATTGAGTGGTAGAATCAACTATAGCATCAGAGTCATCTAACTCTGATAGTATTATATCTACATCAGTATCCGTAGATGCTTTTAAATAAATAGAGAATGTATAATCTTGACTTGTTTCAAAATCGAATTTTTTATCTTGGTATACTGATATTTCATTATCATTAATAGCTGGTTGAAGTACAGCTCGCATTTGACCAATTTGTGCATTACCACTAGCTACTTTTAACGTAGCACTTCCAGAACTTGATGTTACATCCCATGAAGTAGGAGGATTATTAATCCCACCTTCTTCAAATGATGGATTATCTATTATATTGTCAATATCATGAATTAATGATGAATCAACAACATAATTTCCTTTAAGAGTAAATATATTTTGAATATAATCTAATGTATCAGCATGACCTTGAGATTCAATTTCCGAAGCAAAATCAATTGTCGTAAAAGTGGCATGTCGTGGAGAAGTTTTAAAATCTTCCCATGATGTATAATATAGTGTGTTATTCGATGCTATCCACAATGTATCATCCCATATTACAACATCTTTAAACGTTTGAGTTGTATCTCCAGTAAGTGGTGTAATAAATTCATTAACAGTAGAACTTACATAAATATCTAAGAATTTGATTAAAGCACCTTCACCTAAAACAAATAAATAACCATCAATTAATTTTAATCGCATCGGTTTTTCTGTAGGAAGAATATTCGTAATTTCTATATTATCTATTTGCTCTGATTCAGCAGATAATTTATATAATAAAAGTGTATCAATTTCACCTAAATTTAATTTATAAGGATCATAAATAAAAAATATATTATCATCTTTATCTACTACTAAATCTTGTATATCAACAACTTCACCTGAAGTATCCCATCGAATGTTGTCAAAGAAAATACCATCAGTGATAAGAATTTGTTCATAATTACCAGTAGAAGGATTTAACTTAAAATCGTTATGACGAAGATGTTTATCTAATACTTGAATATTTTTTTTAACTTCAACGTCACTTACTTTTATATTAATTACATCATTCTCTGGATTGAGCCATACACCTTCTGAATCCTGTCCATAATTCGCATCATATTCAAAATCGAGAACCTGTGATTGTGATTCTTCTTCTGGTGGATATGGAACAATATCTTCCCAATCTCGATATACTTTATAATATGATGTTCTATCTTCTAATGATCCAGAAGAATCAGTATTTGTTATTTTAATCTCGTAATCTGTGAAGTTCGAAGGTAACTCTTCTGCTAATGTATTGTAAACAGGTCTGTATTCTCCGAAGTAATCTTTATCAAACAACTCGATAACCACTTCACCTTGATGTTCATCATAATCTGGAAATAAATATGACTCGTCATCACGTAAGAAATAAATAATCTGTTGGTTTCCGGTACGAGTTACTTGTCCATCAATAAATGAGGAACCAGATTTAATTCGTAATGGAGTAATTTCAACAACGTCATCTGGATTATCAGACTCCGGATCTTGATGATAATCTAATTCCTGAATTTCTAAATCAAATTCATCGTATTTGTCTTTTAATACTCCATAATCAACTTCTGATGCTACATCAACGAGATTGTTTTCTAATATTTGATCATTCTGAGTTAAATTTTTTAATGGTCGATTATCTTCTGAAGCAACAACACGATCTTCTTCAACATAACCTTCAACCCCTGGTATACCATTATCAGTCAAACCACGAGTATTAGGGTTTCCTCTTTCACTATGATCTGGATATTCATTTCCTAATGGCCCAGTTGACCATTTTTTAGTAATTGACATATTACTCTGTTTCCTCCGGTACTAATATTTTTATTAATAAATTATTTCTTTCTACTCTTGCATTATTATCTTTAATAATTTCTAAATCTTTTATTGTTTCCTCAACTTTCTCCTCATCTTTATTATATAAATCATCTTGTAGAACGACTAATACAGCATATAATTGTTTATTACCTCTATTATAGATGTAGTTTTCTCTTCGCACATGATGAATCTTTTTCCATATCTCAGGATATATTTCCCTAAACTGACCTTCTTTACTGAAATAATCTTCTATTTTGTTTAATATTTGAACTGTACTTTGTTGTACTTCTACTAAATCATGAAACCTCATTTTCAAGTATACCTCTAATTAAGTTTTGTTTATAACGCATGGATATCTTATTAATATGATTAAAATGTGAAAATGTATTGTACTTTATTGTCCCTTCATTTTTTTTAAATCGTGCCGAATCAGACCAATAACTTGTAAAAATTTTTATATTATATTGAATTCCATTATTCACATTTCCTTTATATATTCTATATATTTCACCTGGTTTATTTTTATAGAACCTGTATACATATGTAGGAAATGTTATTTTACTTAATTTAATCATAATATCTTTCTTTTCTTAGATTTAATACCAGTTCCTTTAGGACCATCATATTTATATCGTCGTATATATTTTTCTAAATGAGGAAAAGTTTTAATAAAATTATCGTATCGTTTTTTTCTCTGTGTTTCCTCATATTCTTCGATGTCTTTATTAATAAATTTACGAACCTTTAATTTACCTTCAAATCCTCTAAATCCAGCTTCATTATCATTTTTATTTATCTTTTTAATCAATTTATTTTTATTACCAGTATAATAATTAAGATTAATACCAAGAATTGATTTACCTTGGTCATCTGGATTGTATTTATCATCTATAGCAAGCACAAAAGGATTTTTATCATGTATTTTATAATCTGGTTGTGTGCCTTTGTAGCGTAGGTTATATTTTTTAAACGATTCTGAGAGTGTTTCGTTAAATTTCAAAAAAAATACCTCTTACTTAATTTATATTATCTTAAATAAGAGATTATTTTTCTTTATAAAATTTAATTTTTATTTTTAACGATCTACATTACCTAATGTATCAGCCCAATTTTCTGGCCATCTTTTATAATAGTTGTACAATTTTAAAATTCTTAATCGTGTTAAAATATTCATAATAATAGAAGGTAATCCTATAATAATTAAATATAATGGTCCAAAATAAAGTGATTGAATAGAATGTCCATATTCATGCTTCATCAATTGTTTATCTGAATACCTGTAAACTATAATATAATTACCTAAAGAAATACCAAATCTTCTATCAGTGACATATACTTTTGTATGATTATACTGTTTTTTAAAATTGGCCTTGCTTATCTTTATTATAAGCAAAGCAAGTAAATGTTGTGGGATTTGCCATATATAACGTATCATCTATCCTCCTTTATATAATGCTCCCAAGACGGAAACACTGGATATTTAGTATCGAAATCTACTCCTATATGTTTCATATACATTTTAGTATTTTTTTTCGCTATCTCTTTAATTATTTTATTAGTATATTTTACATCAATTTGTGTTATTTCACTTTTTTTTATTTTTCTTGGTTCTTCATTCAATAATCCCCAATTATCTGGGATAATATCTTCAGAAATAACTGAATCTGGTGCTATAATGTATCGTTCATTACTAAATTTTAAAAATCCTTTATCATAAAATTTAGTACTTTTACTTCTTTCATGTTCTATAAATTTTTTATATTCTTTATCTCCTGTTTCTATCAACAGATTTTTATATGAAACGATATTAGCTTTTATTACATCTGGGTCATTGCAGTCTTTTAGAAAATCAGATTTGGATTGTTTGGCTTCTATAATATAGACATTTTTTCCGTCAGAACCAATTACATCAAAAATATACTTACCAAATTGAAGTTCTAATGCTATATATCTACAAGAACAAGCTTGATAGAGCCATTGAAGAGCTTTAAATTTTAACGCATAATGGGTATTTGTTTCCATATTTCATATCTTAAGATTGATATTTTTTTTACTAAGTTGTGGATATGTATTTTGAAACTTTTCTGAGTACGATTTCTTCCAACCTTTTCGTAATTCTTTCATAGTCTTTTCAGTAACTTTATTAATATATTTTTCTAAGTCATCGTACGTAGATGAAGAATGAGAAGTATTAGTTTTTGGTGATGTATAATACTTTTTTTGTATCGTCGATACTTTGGGTTTTTTTAATCGACGTTTATCATCCATATTAGTATTGTTGTTTATATTTTTTTTAGCATAACGAGTGGAGTCTCCTCTCATAAATAACCTCTAACTTATTAATCTACCTTCTGAAATTATTCTGGAATTTACTGCATTTTCTTTAACAGATTCAATACCATGCTCACACATTGCTTTTGATTCATATGCCTCTGATTTAGCTATAATCTCACCATTTTTAGCTTTTATATTAAATCTCCATTTATCAGCTTTATCTTGAAATTGTTCAAACGCACTAGTTTCTGAAACATTTTTCTTGAGTGAAGCAACACCATTTAAACAGTTTACTTCTGTTTTATATGATTCAGAATCCGCTATTATTTCACCGTTGCCAGCTTTAAGACGAAATCTCCATTCACCAGATTTATCTTTATATAATTCAAATTTACCCATATTACCTCCTATACTATAGTTTATATTATCTTACATCCACCGCCTGTAGTAGTATATTTTTATTATATATCTATATATTATATCTATATAGGTTCCACCAGACGAACAGCAGGGTTCAGCTGGCGAACAGTGGGGTTCAGCACACGAACAGCCAAAAATTGAGTTCAGCTGGTGAACACTAAGAAAAATTGTAAATAAATTCGAATTTATGAAAAGATAACTATAAATTCAGGAGGATTAGTAATGCGCGGTATAGCAATGTACGGACATGATTTTTTTATTATAAAAGAAGATCATGATTTAATTTCTGAATCAATAAGCCGCTTATTTAATACGAATGAAAATGAGCGATTGAAGAATCCTTATTTTGGAGTTAGTATTAATTCTATGTTATTTGAGCCAGGAGATGATGAAACTGTAGGATTCTTAAAAGATAGAATTGTCGAACAAATTGAATTATATGAACCAAGAGTCGATATATTAGATTTAAATATAGAAAATTTAGCTGATGAAAATAAAGTAAAAGTTGTTATAGGATTTAAATTAAAAGAAGAAACACCTGATGATGAAAGATTTTTAGAATTTAATGTATTAAAACAAGAATAGTATATTATGATAAGTGAAATTAAAGCTGAATTAAAAAATATTTTAACTGATAGTCCTAATAATGGTACTATTAGAAGGGCAAATGATTTTTTTGAAGAAAATTATAAATTGTTTATATCAAATAATAGAAGTGAAAATTTGTATTGTTTTTTAAATAATATTACAGAAAAACCTAAATGTGTTTGTGGTAAAAAAGTTTCATTTGTAGGTTTTACAAGAGGATATAGAAAATATTGCTCAGCTAGGTGTCAAACAAGTGATCCAGAATTTCAAGATAAAATGAAGAAAATAAATTTGCAAAAGTATGGTGTCGAAAATATTGCTCAAAGAAAAGATGTAAAAAATAAAACGAAAGCTACAAATTTAAAAAAATACGGAGTTGATTATATTCTTAGAGATAAAAATAAAAGAGAAAGTGGTATGATTAAAAAATATGGAGTAAATAACATATCAAAATTAAAAGAAACCACTATTAAAAGACAAGAAACTAATTTAAAAAAATATGGAATGAAATCTCCATGGAATCAAAAAAAAGTTGTATCTAATAATGTAAAGATTAAAAAAACAAATTATTACAATAATTTATTAGGTTTACATATTATACCTCTATTTGATGAAAATGAATATTTAAATATAAAAAAAGAATATAAATGGAAATGTGAAAAATGTAAGAAAGTATTTTATTCAAATTTAGAAAGAGGTAAAAGATTATTTTGTTCTAATTGTAATAAAAGTGAAAAGTTTAAAACAGAAAAATTAATTAAAGAATTTTTAAATGAAAATAGTGTTATTTTTAAAGAAAATGATAGAAAAATAATTTCACCTAAAGAATTAGACATTTATCTTCCAGATCATAATTTAGCTATAGAAATAGATGGTCTTTATTGGCACTCTGATATATATAAAGATAAAAACTATCATTTAGAAAAAACAGAGGAATGTAATAACAAAGGTATAAAACTTATTCATATTTTTGAAAATGAAATAAATGATAAGTTTCATATTGTAAAAAATAGATTAAAGAATATTTTAGGTCTCAATTCTCAGAGAATTGGAGCAAGACAAACTATAGTCAAAGAAATTGATTCAAAAATAAAAAATGGTTTTCTTAATAAATATCACATACAAGGAGAAGATAAAAGTAGAATAAAATTAGGGGCTTTCTATGATAATAAACTTATTGGCGTTATGACTTTCTCTAAGCCTAGAATTTTTATGAACCAAAAGAAAAAAAATGAAGTATGGGAATTGAGCAGATTTGCTACTACCGCAGATACATATACCCCAGGTTTGGCTTCTAAAATGCTTAAACATTTTGAACGTAATTGGGAATGGAACGAAATTTATAGTTATGCTGATAGAAGGTGGAGTCAAGGTAATTTATACAAACAGTTGGGTTTTGAATTGGATTCTCATACACCCCCAAACTATTTTTATTGGAATGGAAAGAAACTTTACCATAGATATAATTTTAGAAAACAAAGACTTAAAAATTTTGATAATTATTCTGATGAAAAAACTGAGAAACAAATGATGGATGAAGTTGGATGGTATAGAATATATGATTGTGGTAATATAAAATTTATAAAGGAAAACAATAATGGATAATTTAGTAAAGCTACCTAAATTTAGTTATACAGAACTAGATTTTAATACAATTATAACAGATGTAGAAAATTCAATTACCGAACACCCAGAATATTTAGAAAATTGGAATGATTTTCTTGAAACGAATGCTGGAAGGATGTTGTTGGAGTTAAGTGCTTACATCGCAGAAAAAGTAGCCGCAAAAACTGATTGGTATGCTAGAGAAATGTTTATTTCCACAGCTACTAAAAGAGAAAGTGTAATTAATATATTAAAACTAATCAATTATAAACCACCACTACCATCAGCTGCGAGAGTTAGTGTTAATTTAAAATTAGCAAAATGGACTCCGCCTTTTAATCTCAATCCATTAGAAACTCTAGATGTACCTGATAAAAATGGTATTATAACAACATTTGAGTGTATAGAAATGGCAGATGACGGTAAACCAAATTATAGTTTTGTTTATCATGTGGAGAGTGGTGATGAAACAAATAAAATTTATAATATTAGTGGTGTTCCGTTTTATCAGGGTGTAACAGTCACTGAAGATGATATATGGTCAGATGGTATTAATAATGAACGGTTTACTCTTACACAGAATCCAATTATTGATAGTTCTATACGAATAACATCATTAACTACTGGAAAAGAACACCTTGAAGTAGATTCATTTATTTCTCCTGAAGCCCAACAGAATGAAGTTGATGAATCATTAAAAACAATACCATATCGTGTTGAAGTTAATAATGATAATTCTGTTGATATCGTATATGGACATGAAAATTTAGTTGAAATTCCAAAAAAAGGAGAACGATTACAAGTAACATATAGAGTTGGTGGTGGTACAAATACGAATATTCCAGCAAATACAATTAACAGTACTAAAACATATACTCTCGCTGGTGAGCGGATTACATTAGTATTCACTAATACTAAATCAGCAGCAGGAGGATCTGATACTGAAGATTTAGAAACTGCAAAATTTCGTTCACCTCTTGAACTTCGAACTGCGAATAAAACAGTTACAAATGAAGATTATATTATAAAATTAGAAAATAATCCAACAATATTACATGCTACAATTGTAAGTAAAGACAATGAGCCAGAAGCTATATTTCAAGAATATGGTTATTTTTTACCGCCTCTTGATACATGGATTTATATTTGTCCGTTAAGAGAAGGGTATGAAGAAACTAGTCCGGTAGAATTTAATGATTTGTTTAGATTATCAAAAACATATAATCCGCATTATGTTGTTGATTATGAAGATATAGAATTATATCCATCTAAACAAACTATTTATTTAAAAAAATATAGAATGAATAAAAGTAATACTATGTATGTTGTTCATTATGATACTGGAAGTACAGATTGGTTAGCCATGGATTCATATATACAAGATACAGATTATACAATTAATGAATCTGAATCTACATTTTCAAGAATACAATCAGTTGATGGTGGTACAATTCCATCACCAGCATCTGAAACAGAACCAACAATATTACGGGTATTATATGTATTTGATGATACATGGGAAGAACATAAACAAAATGTTGTTCACACATTCGCATATGATTCATCAGTTGATGATTATGCGATTACATTAGACACTTCATTAAACAGTTTATACCCAAATTTTCCAATTGAAATATATGATAAAACAGGGCAAACTAAATATACAAAAGGTAGTGATTATACAATTAATTGGGAATTTAATAAAATTATTCTTACATCTACTTCGAATATTACAAATGATGAAACTGTCATTACATACTATGCTGATGGATGGGATCCGAATAATACTTCTGAAGAAAATATGTATTTAGAATATATTAAGAATCAAAAAATGTTGTGTGTTGATAATCATATTAAAGACGCTCGATATGGAGTATATGATGTTGTAGCTACAGTATATACATTTAAGAATATGAAGAACACTGTAAAAGAGAATATTTATAATTATACAAGAAATCAGTATAACATTAATAAACAAACATTTGGGCAATCAATTTCTAAAACAGAATTGAGTTCGTATATGATGTCATATCCTGGAGTGCGATTAGTTGAAATCACATATCTAGGAAGAGATTATTATGCATACCGGCAAAATGCTCTAGACGTTATTACTGATTCAGAATTGGCATCGATTGAAGCTGATAACGTAGAATTTCAAATTAATGCAAAATATAATGAAATTTTAGTATTAGCTCAAGATGAATGGTCTGGTATCGAAGTAATAGAAAATAAAACACATGGGTTAATTTTATATTTCGAAGAATTATAATATGAATGATAATTTTACTAAACAATTAAAAAGAGTGATACGAGAGGGCGGTAAAGTATCTATTAAAAATAGAAAAGGTCTTGAAGTAGATATAACTAATGAAATAACAGCATTAATTGTAGATTATTTATCCGCAAAACAATTGTTGTATGATACAAACTATAAATTGAATAAATATAGTGATGAATTAAATAAGTTGAAAAATAAAAATATGACTGTAGAAAAAGTATCTCACATTGTTGATAAGATGGTGGAGTTAGAGACCAAAAAAATAGACCAAGAGGAATTATATCGAATTCTCGAGGATGAGGCAAGTATTATTAAGGGTGACTTAGCTACCGAAAAATTACGGAGATTTATTTAATTCTTTTAAATGTTCCTAATTCCACTAATTTTAGAAAATCACCAGGAGCAGTATATTCTTCCATTTCATTAGGTAATAAATCCCTTCCAGCTTGTTCATATGCTTCATCTACAAATGTAGAACATACTTCACCAAAAAATTCAGCCTTAAAAGGAACCCAATTAAGTAGTTTGAAAATACCTTTTAATGGATATACAACAGCGAGAGCAACTAAACGAGCAAAATTATAAGGTACATTATAATCCCTCATTTTTTCCATATATTTCTTTATTTTCTTTTTTTCTTCAGCTGTTAAGTCTTTTATTGGTTCTAAAGCAACCTGATGAGGTACATTTTTTCTTGTTCGTACGCCAGAAAAAAGCCATTTTCCATCCATAAATATAGTACTTTCCCAAAATTCATCATCCATATATAATAACACATGAACATAAGGACTTTCAGTAAAAAATACAATAGCATCTAATACTAATTTTTCAAAACCTTTAGCATGTCCACTAGCTTTCTGTAATACAATAGTTCCGTCTTTCATAATTAATCTCCTATCCGTTTAATAATTATTTTTGAATAACATTCATGATTTACAGTTGAGAATACACCACCACTTACGACTCCAAGCCCATTAGTTGTTTTTGTTGTCTCACACTCGTGTTGCAATTCTAATGTTTCATTTTGTGATAAGATAACTCTATTAAATCCTTTTGATGATGTGGTTACATCAATTGTGCTCCCTGCATACTCCGTCGAACCTTCAATATGATCAAGACCACTTGTTACAGAGTGTAACCATGCTTTATGCCTATCTACTTTATATGCTTGAGCTTCAAATGATATTTCATATTGCCCAGCAGGTAAGGTGATTTGTGGTTGATCAAATTCTAATTCAGCTCCAGTAATTTCGTTAATAATAACTGAATTTATTACTCTTCTTTGTCGACTTCCTGATGTAAAATCACCAGATTCAGTTCCGACTGGTTGACGTTCTTCTACAATTAATGTTGGAGCAGTATTAGCTTCATATGTATAGGTTGCTGTTGTATTTATTTCTAATGTATTGATTTGCCAAGCATAGAATTCTGCCCAAATATACGGACCTGGAACTGGAGGAGTATCCGAATTAAAATCAATAGCAGAGCTACTTACATAATTTTGTAATTCTAATGTCGTAGTTTCAGTTAACTCTATAATTTGTTTTGATGGACTCATTGTAGAAGCAGAACCACCAGATTCTACTATACCTTCTGCTATAGTAGTAGATGTTCCTATATTTTGAATTCGAGATTTACCCCATCCCTGTCCAAGCATGTATGTCTTCCATTCAATCATGTACTTCCCAGCAGGTAATGTAATTTGATAATCAGATGTATTTAATGCTGCATCGGTAATTTCATTTCTTACTACTGAATTAATATGTCGTGTTACCCATGCATTATCTAGATCATATGAATCATTCGTACCTGTATATGTTTCTCGTGCGTGGAATACTGGTGGTATATTGATGTTTTGTTCTATCGTTAAATCTCTTGTAATATTATATACTTCTATAGCATACACAAGAGCTACGGCATATGTTGAGAATGATGCACCCATCGCACTTGTTTCATTATATCCGTTTCCAGCAGCACTAGAATCATTATTATTAATATAATATTCTATTCGTAGTGTCGTCTCTTCTGTGAGATCTAAGCGCCCTTTTATAAATGAATTATTTTCTACATTTCCAGTAGCATTAGCATATGTAGTAGTGCCCCATAATGCTGTGGTGTCTGCTGTTACATTATAGAGCCGAGATCTCCATCCATTTGTTTTATATGCTGGAACAATAACATCAAACATATACATTCCTGCAGGTAATGTAAATTCATGTGTAGTAGAATCCAATGATGCTCCACTAATTTCGTTTGCACCAACAATAGTATTTAATTCTCTTATATTCCAAGCATTTGGTGAAGGGGTCGTTTCAGTAGCACTTCCGTTGATTCTACTTTCCATGTGTAACAATGGAGGCATATTCACGTTATGAGTATAATCTAATGTCCGAGTAACTGTATCTGCATATGTTTGCCATATTCTTATCGTAGTATAAACATCATCTCCATATCCATGACCAGCTGTAGAACCTAATTCTTGAGTGTTCGATCCACCCAATTCGACACCATGTTCAATTTGAAATTCACATTCATGCATTATTTCGAACGATGTTGATCCTTCACTACGAGTTTGAGTGCCACCTGAGTGAGCTACTTCTCCCATATAAATTTGTGCATCAGTAAGATTATGTAATCTACTAACATGATACCCGACATCATAAGCAGGACATGACCATTCAATATAATATTTTCCAGCTGGAAGAGTAATCGTATCAGTTGCCACATCCAATGATGCTCCACTAATTTCATTTGTACGTATTACATTTAATTCTCTTATATTTTGTGTCCAACCAGATAAAGCCTGACCACCATTAACCCCGTTACGTTGATCAGTAATATAAAATAATGGAGGGCGATAATGGTCTTCTATCGTCGTAAGTTCTCGTCCAACTACTTCTTGAGCAGTAACTTGCCAAAATTTTGCTGTAGAATATGTTTCATGATCGAGGCCTGATATTGAGCTTCCTGCGGCTACACCAAATCCGTTACTATTACGTGTTACTTGACATTGATGTTGAACTTGTAATGATGTTTCTTCAGATAATATAAATCTTCCACTAATATGTGAGTAGTTACTTACGTAATAGTTGTCTTGAGCAAATTCTGAAGTACCCCATAATAATGTAGTATTGTTTGATACATCTTGTAGACGAGCGACATGACTATCTACTATATATACTGGTGCCCATATATCAGCATAATATTCACCAGCTGGTAATATAAGAGTATGTGTTAGTACATCAAATTGTGCCGGAGGTATAGGTGGAGTGGCGCTAGAATCTCCAGGTAATTCATTTGTAACAACAGTATTTAATTTTCTTGTTCTCCATACTCCAGATTCAAAATCACCGGATTCAGTTCCGACTGGTTGTCGTTCTTCAAGATGCACCATGGGTGGAGTATTAATATTATTATTCTGAGATATAGTAAATTCTCTATTAATATTGAAAGAATTTATCTTTGATATTAAAACATCTCCATATATTTCATGTTGGATAAGCCCCGGATAACTTGATGTCGAATTACCAGTTACTGAATCTGTGTTCGCATTGCTTTGAACTATTTGTTGTAATTCCAATGTAGTAGTTTCTGTTAATTCAAATGATCCATGTCCGAATGTCTTAACGCTTGCTTGATATGATGTACTTGTAAATTCTGAAGATCCAGACAATAATACTGTACCATGAGTTACATCATATAGTTGTGAATTTGAATCATTACTACCGTATGCATTTAGTTTCCAATCGATGTCATATATACCAGCAGTTAATGTAAATTGATTTGTATATGGATTTAATCCTCCTATCACATTTGTACCTGTATACGTACCAGGAGTTAACCCTAATATCGTTAAAGCATCGTTAGTAGTACCTGATATTAATGTGAATGTTTGATTAGAACCAATAGCAGTTGTTCTAATTTCTATTGTATTAGATCCAGTATCATATGCTTGAATTACATCTGAGAGTCCTTGGCTGTTAAACTCATCATTTATAACAGTAACAACCTCTAAAACACTATTTGTAATAGTTGTGAATGTAACAGTAAATACAGTTCCACCGTTTACTTCAATATCAAATGTTTCATTATTAACTGTCCAATCAATTATCCCAGATACATCTTCTGTTCCAATTGCTTTCGCTCTAGTACCAGATATTTCTTCTATTTCATTAGTAACAATTGTATTCAATGGTCTTGTATACCATGTGTCATTATGAATACCTAGTGCGCCACCATGTTGGCCAGCCGGCATTCTGTGTTGCACGTGTAATATTGGTGGTCGATTAATATTGTTGTCCTGTGACTGAGTATATTCTCGCGTTATCTCATGGATTTCAGTAGCTTCAATTTTTATCCAATTATATGTTTCATGACTACTACTTATAAAATTAGTATTATATCCGGCTCTCGATCCACTACCATCATGAGTCATAATATGTTCTATTCGTACCATAGTTTCTTCATCAAGATAAATTCTACCTTGTCCATCACTAGTATTTTGAACCCAATAACTATTCTCAGCAAACATCGAATTACCATAAAGTAACGTTTTACTATGAGTTACATCATATAATCTTGATCTATGACTATCTACATCTCCGGCCAATGCAGACCACTCTACCCAATATAGTCCAGAAGGAAGAGTAATTTCATTATTATTTAATTCCGCTCCTGTAATTTCATTTGTAACTGGAGTGTTGATGAATCTTGTAGTCCATGTATTGGCCGGAATACTTTCTTCTGAATTTTGACCATTTTCTACTCTATATTCAGCATAAAACAGTGGTGGAGAATTGAGACTAAATTCTGTTCTAAAATCTATTTCTCTGTTAACAGTATATTCTTCTATTTGTTGAATGTATGTGGTACAATATTTTTCATATCCAGCATCATAAAATGTTGAATCGATACCGGTTGATTGACCCATTCCATCCCCGTTTCTTTGGTAATTACTTTTATGTTGTATCTGGAATGTAGTTTCCTCTGATATTTCTATATAACCACTTAAATGCGCGAAACTAACTCCACCTTGGTCATTATCTCCTTCTACTGAATCACTAATTAATTCCTGTATAAATTTTGTTTCATTAAATAATCGAGTACGATGTAAGTCAACATATCTTGCAGGAGCAATAGAATTGATAAAATATTTACCAGGTGGTAATGTAAATGAATTTATTGAAGTATCTAATGATGCTCCGGTAATTTCATTTTTAATTATAGTATTTAATTTTCGTGGTCTCCAAGTTGGTGTTATATCACCAGCATCGGTACCAAGTGGTTGACGTTCCTCCATAAACAATGTTGGAGGAAAATTAATATTATGTTGTTGAGTAATATTATATTCTTGAACTATTTCAAGAGCCTCTGTTTGCTGGAATAATACGTCAGCATATATTTGTTGTTCCAACCCAGAAATGACATTCTCAGGGTATGATTCTCCCATTGCATGAGAATCTGTAGAACTTGAATCAGCTATATGACGAATTTCTATAATAGTTTCTTCTGTTAATTCAAATGATCCTCTTCCAACAGAATACGTATTAGATGGATACGAAGCATGATTATACCCCATCGAACCTTGTACAAGAACTTCATTATGAGTTGAGTCATATAATTGTGTTGTGTGAGAATATGCTGCATATGATATTGCATACCAATCGACGTCATATCTACCAGCTGGAAAAATAAATTTTCCAGTATCTGAACTAAATAATACTCCGTTAATTTCGTTACTTCGAAGCATATTTATTCTTCTTCTTGTCCATGTATCATTGGCATCAAATGGTCCAGCTCGTCCTTGATTTCTATCACCTGTACCATATGGTAATACTTCCTGAGCATGCACTCGGGGTGGACGATTACTGTTGTGTTCAGTGGTTATAGTATGATCAATCGTAATATTATGTTCTTCAATTTGAAAAATTTCGATATCTGAATATAATTCATATAATATTGACGGGTGTGAATTCCCAGATTGGTGACCTCCGATCCATGAACTTTCGGCGTTATCTGATACAATAAATTGTAATTCAAATGTTGTTTCTTCAATTAACTCTATGGTTTGACGTCCTTCACTTAGTGTATGTTGATCATTATTATGTGATCCATACCCCTGAATAGCTGTATTCATATGGGTTACATCATATAATCTTGAATTAAAATAATCTGGATTATATAATGAGCATCTCCAATCTATGTCATATTTACCAGGAGGTAATGTAAATTGATGAGCAACATCATCAAGTGAAGCTCCGGTAATCTCATTTAATACATGAGTATTAATTTTTCTCGTTATCCATGTATTGTCTGTTGATGGAGCTGGTTCATATGAATTAATATCATTAGGCTGACGTTCTTGGATATGGAATTTAGGTGGTCGATTAATATTATTTTCAGTAGTTATATTAAATGTTCTAGTTATTTCAAATGCTTCGACTTGCTGTAACTTTAATTCAGCATATAATTCATATTCTACAGGATTAAACCTACTAGCCATTTGAAAACCTTGGTCATGATTATCCCCAGATTCACTTTCTGCTGCATGTTGTAATTCTATAACAGTCTCTTCAGTGAATTGATGGGTAAAAGAGCCTCTAGAACGAGTTATATGTTGGTAACTTGTATCTGCATATTCATTAGAACCTTCAGCGATGGTAATACTATGAGTGACATCAAATATTCTCGTTTTGTGACCGTTAACATCATATGCGTTCGCCCACCAATCTAAATCGTATAGACCAACCGGAACAGTTAGTTGATAATTTACAGAATCAAATGAAGCTCCAGTTACTTCATTAATAACTATAGAATTTATTCTTCTTGGACTCCATAAACCGTTTCCATTTAGAAATCCTCCAGCATCAGCTCCAGGAGCTTGTCGTTCTTGTATATGAATTGTTGGAGGACGATTAATATTATGTTCAGTTGTTATTGTTTTATTAATAGTAATATCATAAGTATTAACTTGCCAGGCTTTTAACTGAGCATGAATTTTATATGGAGTATACGGTTCCCCGTCAGAAAATCCCCATGTTCTATTATCATCTCCACTGGTTTCAGAATAATGCATCATTTGAAATGTAGTGTCTTCATTAACGACTATATACCCACTTCCATTAGAATGAGTCATTACCGAATAACTTGTATGATTATACCCTTGTGCTCCAACTAAAGCCATTTTACCATGTGTTTTATCCCAGATTATACTTGCCCAGCGATATGTTCTGTAACCAACCTCGAACCAATCAATGTACCATTTTCCAGGAGTAAGAGTAAATTCTCCATTATCTCCCAATATAGCATCTGTTTCGTTTATAACTGTAGTATTAAGACTACGTGGTAACCATGTATGATCATTAGTTGTATCAGTCGGTGAAATTTCATCATCGGTTCTATGTTCAATTTGGAATAATGGTGGAGTATTAATATTCTGATGTTGTTCTAAGGTAGTAGTAATTTCATACGCATTATGTTGCCACCCCTTTAGTTCAGCATGAATTTGTCGTTGTCCCATAGTATTAGTTGTGTTAACACCAAATTCATTATTACCACCATCATTATCCCATGCATGTTGCAATTCCAATGTTGATTCTGTTAGTAGTTCAACCACTCCAGAACCTTGTATATATACGTCAGTTGATGTACTAGAATACCCTGTAAAACCTTCTATCAATGTTATGTTATGAGTTACATCTTGTAACCTACATACATTAGCATTAGTAGCATAGGAATAACAATTAAATTCAAAATAATATCTACCAGCAGGTAAAGTAATAGTATGATTTTCTAAATCTGAAGTCGCGCCAGAAACTTCATTTATACGTTCGGTATTTAATTCACGTGTATGCCATGTATTTTGTGATAAATTTCTTGAAGTTCCAGGTTCAAATTCTTCTCTTAAATGAAACATTGGCGCAGTATTAACATTATTTACAGTTTCAGTTGAATATGTTTCTGATATTGAATGTAGTTGCCATGCTTCAAATGTAGTATATGTTTCATGTCCTATCTCATTAAGTCCGTCACCATTCATACTAATACCGAGATCATCATTCCCACTATTTGTCCCGGCAATCATTTGAACAGCAAGTTGTGTATCTTCTTTTAGTTCAATTTGAGTTTCACCAGTAGACCAAAGTGAATGTGAATAACCAGTGTGTGCATATTCATTAGAACCAGATGCTAATACTTTATTGTGTGTGATATCTAAAATACGTGATGTGAAACGTAATATCGCCCTTCCTGGTACTTTCCAACGAATATAATATCTCCCTGGCGGTAACGTTATCAAACTTCCACTTAAATCAGAATTATTAATTTCATTGTTGTAAACAGTGTTTAATGTTCTTGTAAACCATGTGTCAGTAGTTGGTACAGCCCCACCATGTTCTCCAAATGGTTTATTATCCTCTATTCTTAAATAAGGTTTTGATATAACAAAATTATCTAAACGTATTTTTTGGTATGTAGAACTTATAGGATCATATACAGGGAATTCCATATCTGGTCGTAATTGTGTTATTGGAGTAAAACTATGAAAATTATCACCATCAACTTTATATTCAGTAGCAAATCTTATGCTATCAATATTACGAACTTTAATAATATAAATCACAGACATATTTACAGGTCGAGTCTCTACATCATATCTAGCGGTGCCGTAACCACTTTTGTCTTTTATCCCAACGGTATCTGTATCATTACTTAGTACAAAATACGTGTTATCTACACGGTAGTAATCATATGTATTAGATGATTGAGAGAATGATACTTGATGTTCGTGACCCTGAAAGGCATCAGATTCTTTAACACCAGATAAATTTCCTCCACGTAAAAATTCTCGAGCAGAATTTGTATTAGGTAGTTGTCTTCCGTCAAAAGGAGATGTCGAATCATTTAATGTCTGACCATCACATTTCTCAAATGCTGGATGTAATATTGCTTGTGGATATACTTCATATTCTTCACCACCTGAAGGAAAAGCATCATAATCTAATGTAATCATATGCGGAACTTTTGCTACTACTTTAGCAAAAATCTGATCGGTTTTGTTTACTACAATATCACCAACCATAACTCCATCAGTATTAAAATCTGCAGAATTATCCTGTAAAGCGTTTTCTTTATATTCACCATTGAACCCAATAGATCGTGGCGGATTTTTCATTGCTTCAAAACTTTCATGCCACGGTAAAATAGTACCCAATGGCATTTCATCCATTTCTAATGCTGGATTCCATTGCTTCCAGGTGTCTGTAGTACCAGGTTCATCTGTATTGTCGGCTTCTGTACTAATATATAATAAATCATTGTGTGATACAAGAGCTCCATATGAATATGACCCTGTTGTCCACGCCGCGGCTAAACCTGGTTGTCCTTGAGGTCCTTGTGGTCCAGGAGTTCCTGGAGGTCCAGACAAATCTGTGTAACTCCCCCATGTTCCGTCTGAACTTCTAAATCGTAATTCAGAACCATTCCATTCATGTTCAGGTACTTCCCCTTTTTCACCTTTTACGCCTTCAACTGTTCTAATAAGTAATGCGGTGGACCCACCAAGTAACCATACTGCTTGTGATCCACTATCTTGAGAAGCAAAAAGACGAACTTTATCTCCTTCATTAAGATATTGATAGATTTCTACAGAAGTACTATTAGTTCCGGTAGAAGCATCTTCATTATACATACCACCCCTGGAACCAACTACTTCGTCGTATCCTGCTCCAGAATCAATTTCTAACCAAGCATACGAATTATTATCTCCGGTACCTGATGGAATATATGTAGTCATATGATAGGTAATATAGTACCAACCATCTCTACCTATTTCAATAATATTATTTATATCATCATACGTGAGATATGTACTTTCTTTAACTACATTTTGAAACGGAATAAGAGCACCTCCAGCCAAACTTCTATCACCGGTAGATATACCATAAAAAATACCAGGGATGTCTACCCCGCCTGTATCTCTCCATGCTCCTAATGATTCGTCCCATTCATAATTACCATATACTTGACCATTTACTGGACTTGAAGGGAAACTCATATATTTACTCCTCTTTACTTAACTTAAAATCAGCTTTTTCACCTTTTTCTAATTCTTTAATAAGTTTTGCATTAAATTTATCTAATTTTTTTAAATTGTCGGCAAATTCATCTTGTTGTTTTTTATCAGTTGTTTCTCGATCATAATAATATTCTCTTGTAGAAACATCTTGTTTGTTGTATGAACTTACTGTTCCTTTTTCATTTAGTAACTTATTTATTCTATGGGGCATATTAATCCTCCTTGATTCGTTCTGTCTCTATTTTAACCAATAAATCAATTGATTCAGACATAGTATTCATTACTTCCTTCATCTCATTGATTTGTTTTATTAATTTAGTTAGTGCTTTTATAATCATATCGCTTTTATTCATTTTTTGCTCCTTTTATTGATTACCATGTTTATTCTTTTCAAAAAAAGCCTTTATGCTATCTTCTTTATTCTTAACATGTTTTGCAATCAATCTAAATTTATTTTTTATTTCATCAAAATTTTGTGTGACAATAAGATTTTCTTCATTTATTTCATCACTTTCAACTAATATAAAAAATTTTTCTGAACCAGAAAATCTACCCCGTCCACCTTCATCGTCATCAATCAGAGTTCCCATCCAATATATATAACTAAATTCTATAGCATCTTCATCTATAACGGGTTTTTTGTCGGTACAAACTAATGTCATTCTGTCTTCACTGTCATATATTACATAATACATTTTTATTCTCTCTACGATTATCTTTTGTTTAATTAAATATTTTTTTCATTATTTCTTTTTCATCTTTATATAAATAGTTTGACAATCCAGATATACTAACACCAGGCAGTTGATTACCATAAATCACTCTATCCACAGCAATACCAGAATTTATTTCGTATAATACTTTCCATATTGTCATCAGACCAGTTCCATCAATAAAATCATCATAATCTTTAAGGGCTTTTAAGATTATACATTTAATACCATATTCACCTTTATTCAAATAATAATATATATTTCCTTTTTTTATATTCATTTAGTCTTCTTATATATTTGGTATACTATATTACGGCCTTCTTCTGTAGTTTCTTTTTCTAAAAAGAATTTAAAATTAAATTCTTTTTCAAATTTTTTTGCTAATGTTCTATAAACTTTTTTAGTATTATCATTTTTAGATTTTATAGATACATAATCAATGCTATTAGCATTTTTACCCATAAAACGTCTTATCAACTGTATTACTGCTGACATTACATGATATTGGTTTCCTAATCCTGTTTTATTAGATTCTACCCCTCCCATCAAATCATCCATAAAAAAATGAAATTCTACTATTGTATCATCTGGATTAAATTTTTTACTTATGTGTATATAATCTTTGCCTTTGAAAACTATAGCTACTAATTCATAGAAAAATAATAGGGGCCCGATTTCATCATCTATTTCTTCTTCTTTTTCATCTGGGTCAGGAAGAACAAATCTATATCGAAAAATATGATCTTTACCAGTTTTAATTGGACTGTACGTAAATGGTTCTATTAAATCATCACTAAGTTTTAATTTCGTGTCCATTAGTTCATTTAATGCTTTTATAAATTTCATTTTTTAGAATCCTCTTTTAGTTTATTTTGATATTCTTTTCTCCTTTTGGCTTTAGCTTCTGCAATCATCCTTAATTCAACTCTTTTTACATCTGATCTATGACCACCTTCTTTTAATATCTTAAAACCAACTTCCTCTAATTTTCTATGACATTTACTACACACACTAACTAAATTACTTAAACTATTATCTTTACTTACCATTAGTGGAACTACGTGATGAGCATGTAATTTACCCTTTTTTCCGCATAATACGCACTTTAATCCATCCCGCTGATATACCCTTTTTCTAATTGTATTCCAATTATCAGTATATAATTTTCTTCTTTTTACATTATGAGTATTCTTTTTTCCTTTAATATTAGGTTTAAATTTTTTTCTATAATTAAACTTATTATTATATACTTTCATCTATTATAACCGTTTTACGTATCGATCTAATTTTTTAACACTACTATATTTACTTAAATCTTTTTTAATTCCTTTCTCATCATTTGAATCAATTTTTTTATTATGAAAAAACATCATATACGCAGCAAGTGATCCAAGAATAACTGAATATTTTAATGAAACTATAAAATGTTGCATCTGAAAATTAATATTATATTCAAATATATCAGGAGTAACTTTTTTCAAAAATCTAAATTTTCTATGATATAATTTTCTTTTATTTTTATCTAAAAATTCTTTAAATGACTTTTTTAAAAATCTTACGAATTCATGAAACGGAGCATTCACATAAATAAATCGTGGAAAATCTCTTCTATATCTAAAATGTAAGCTAATTGGAGCAACATACCGTGGTATCGTATGTAAAAAATTGTCTTTATACCATTTTTCTACATCAAAACTATATTCAATTGACCCTAAATTTGCTTTTTCTATTTTTATATATTCATCATCTCCCTCATCGGATCTCCGCATCATCCAATCATACGCAAAATCTTTTACTTGTTTTGGTGTTATATCTCTTCTATTTAATCCTACAGGAGTACGAGGAGTATATTTCATAATCCATTTGTTTCTCATTTCACCAAATCTATGTTTCATCATTTCTAATTCTATCGTTGGTTTTTCTTTTTCATGTGATTTGTACGCCCGAGTAGACTGTTGTTTGGGCATTAAATCATTTTTACTTTTATCCTGAGGCCTATATACTTGATTACTTAATGCTGCAAATGTTTTTAAGTCCATTTAATCTCCAAATATCCGTTTTATAAACAGTTGGTATTCTCTTTCATCTGATAATTCAAAATTTTCCATTTGTTTTCTAGTTTTTGTAGCTTGGAATTTCGTTATATGTAGTCCAAAAGAAGAATAAGCATATGCATTAATTACATATAAATCATTATCCAGCTTATCTACTTTTAATATAACATGAGGCACTAAGCCTTGTCCACCGCATACTTTACCTTCTAAATGAGAATACTTACTCATTATTCTTCCTAATTGTATCAGACATAATTTGTCGTGCACAAAAATCTAACCAGGTTCTAAAAATAGAATAATTAAAAACTTGATTGTCTTCAAGTTTTATTTTCTCCATAGTTTTAATGTCTTTAATCATTTCAGAAATGATTTCATCTTTATGTTCTTTAAATTCTTCTATTAATTCATCAAATTTTCTTTCTGCTTCAGATGATATATTTTGTCGCCATGATCTTTCATTTATTTCATTTAAAAAATCTTCTACAGTTTTCATGCTATTTTTCCTTTTGTACACACTTTTATTTATCTTTTAACAAATGAGTAAAATGATTAAATTTTAAAAGCATATTTCATTTAATGATTGAGAAAGTTTTACTGTGTGGAACTAATCAAATAATAAATGTTGAAGATTTTAGAGAATATTATACTAAAAGAAAAAGACTAACTGCTATAGTGAATAATCAATATATTCTAGAAAAAAGTGATGAAATTATCTTCAAATGTGATAAATGTGGCAAAT
>CAZYLG010000001.1:7273-9539 GCA_964648565.1 uncultured Thermoplasmatales archaeon | reverse complement strand
TTTTTTCATATATAAATTTAGTAAAAAATTCTTAGATAATGAAATTTTATGTATGAGTTGTTTACAAAAAAAGATATTTAAGAAAAAATATGGGAATGAAAATTATAGAAATACTAAAAAAGCAAAACAAACATGTTTAGAAAGATATGGGTTTAAAAGCCACAATCAATTAAAAGAAGTAAAAGAAAAAAAGAAACAAACCTGGTTAAAAAAATATGGTGTTGATAACCCAAATAAATCGAAAATAATTCTAGAGAAGCGAGCTCAAACAAATATAAAAAAATACAATAATCGATGTAGCTTACATGGTAATAATCAGAAATATACAGATAATAATATAAAATTAAAATATGGAGTATGTAATCCTCATCAGAATGAATATGTGAAGAAAAAAATTAAAAATACAGTTTACAGGAAAACATATAAAGAAATTGTAAAAAGAACAAGTAACAAGGTGGAACCGTTATTTACTAATAATGAATATATCGGTGGTAAAGATTATAAACTTTATAGGTGGAAATGTAAGAAATGTAATACTGAATTCCAACATCATATAAGAAATGGATGTATTCCTCGTTGTCCTATCTGTTTTCCATATACACGTTCATATTATGAACAAGAATTATTTTATTGGATTCATTCTCTTCAACTCAACGTAATTCAGAATATAAAACGATTAATAGAGCCATATGAACTCGATTTGTATCTTCCAGATTATAACTTAGCTATAGAATTTAATGGTCTTTATTGGCATTCTACAGAATTTATTACAGATAAATGGTATCATCAAAATAAAGTAAAATTATGCCATAATAAAGGAATTAGATTGTTACATATATGGGAAGATGATTGGAAAGAAGATAAAAATAAAATAAAAGAAAAGATATTACATTATATACACAATATAAATGAAGAAATAAAACCTAAAAAACCTGTGTTGGAAAATAGAAATGGATATTCAATCTGGATGTGAATTTTTAAAATTCTCTCTCGACTGTGTTCTTTCCCGATCTAAGTCATAAAGACGTTTATACCTGTAATCTGTAAATATTCCTTCATTTGAATAATCTTTTACACATTCAAGAAGAATCGGAAAGCGGCCTGTAAGAGCATGAATTTCAGTTACTAAAAATGCTGCAAAAATAGGAAGTCCTGGAAGATTTATAATAAAATAATCCTTTTCTGTAAATCGATCTATATTTTGGCTAACTAAATCATGTACCTGAATGTATGTACTTCTTTTATTTAATTTTAAAGAAGCTTTAATCATAATTTGTTTTACTTTTATATCATGATCTCGTTCAATATCTTCTAATACTTGTTGTTTTAATTCTGATCCAAAATTAATAAGATTCACATTTTTCATTTTTTTCTCCGTCTACAGCATTATTACAATTATCTTTGTTATTTCTGTAATAAAATTACTTTTTATTATATAAATATTTCATCGCTATTGATATTCGTTCGTGTTCAGTTAAATATTTTTTCATTAGTGTATTAAGATAGTTTTTACTTTTTTCTGTAATAAATTTTTCATTTAATAATCTATACCGTATTGATTGTAGTTTTTTAATTTCATTTTCATCTAAATAATTTTTATGTAATTCATTAATGATGTTAATAAATTTTTTATATGCTGAATCATCAATATTTGTTGAATAATATGAAGATATATAAAATTCGTGTGATTCTGGTTTTTTAAATTCTGAATTAATATGAAAATCAGAAATAATCAATTTCACGTCTTTAAATACTTTAATAAGATTTTTTACTATTTTTTCTACTTCATCTTTAGTGTCAATGTGAAGAATACTAGCTACTCTATCATGTCCAATAACTTCTATTTCATCATATTTTTCTGTAAATTTCCATAATACTTTATATAATGAAAAATCTGTTTCAGCATTAGGATGAATTCCCATTTGTAGATTCCATGTTTCATTTGTATAGTATATTTTTATAGTAAATGAAACAGGATATACACCATCATTTAGCAAAGATGATATAAATTTAAATGGAAGATTTTTTTTTGATGTTATAAAAATTCCCACATTTTTAAATCGGAATGAATCAAATTTTCTAGCATCATACAAATCGTCAATAGTCTTTTTATTGGTTACTATTTTGTACTTTTTTTTATTTTCTTTAGTCAGTGTGGGTCTGTGTGTGTCTGTGGCTAATATTTAAAGAATTCTGTGTGTTTCCGTGTGAATCCGTGGTTATCAAGGGACGTATTTGACGATGTGGGGACCGATGATTTTGGTGG
>CAZYLG010000001.1:0-7263 GCA_964648565.1 uncultured Thermoplasmatales archaeon | reverse complement strand
ATATTATCAAATTTCATTTATTTTAAAGACCTCAGAAATATTTTATTTTGAGATTTGTCTTGGACATAAATAGGGAAGTCATTTTCTTCTAATGTATCGAATCCTTCAAATTTAAAAAATTTAATTGGAGTAACATTCATTAATCCAGCGTATTTATCAATTTTGTCCCATCCAATATTTTTTCCTTTTTTAGTATCAATAATTTCTTCTAATATAATAGGACTTTTTTTACTTTTAGCATTTCCTAATATCTTAAATACATACGTATAAGACGGTTCGTAATTCATTATATTATAAATTCTATGATTAAAGATTTCGTAATATGTGTCTGATTTAGGTTCCTTATAATCAGAAAATGACCAGTCGCTCAATTGAGGATCCCAATACATAAAGACAGTTTTACCTTCTATGTATTCAATGAATACAGTATTTTTATCCCATATAAACCATTTTAAATCTTTTGCTTGATGAAGAGTATAATTTCTTATTTTTTCACCCTTAAAACATACAAGATGTGGGCCTCGATATATTAATCCTTGTTGGCACACTTTACTGATTTCTGATTTAGTCATGCCACCATTTTTTAATGAGAAAAGATTTTCATCTTCGATTTTTATACTTACACCTTTATGTTCAAGAAATGCTGAATCAATTTTTTTTCCACTGATTTTGTTTCTTATCAGTGTCGTGATAGGTTGGAAATTTTTAATCATTTTTGCCCCTTAATGTATATTTACTCTAAACTTATCTTTATTTATTTATTGAAAATTTATAAAATTAATTCTTCATCTTTATATGTTTTCACACAGTATTTTGTGTTGTAATACTCACAAAATCCACACAAATTACTTAGTTCTGCTGGCCATTCTGTCATGGATTCTATTTCAGCAACTTTATTATATAATTCTTTTTCAAAATGTAAAATTTGATTCTTAGAAAACATTATTTTTTCTTCTTTATCTGGTCGTGGAAAATATAACATTGTTCTTATTTTTGAAGGATTTATATTATATACTTTATATAATAATAGATTATAAAATTTTAATTGAAACATATGATATTTAAGAGTTGGCACTCTTGATGTTTTATAATCAACACAAATATAAAATTTTTTTGCTTCCATTAAACGGTCAATATATCCTTTAATAGAGAATTCATCATATTCATAAAATAAATCTAATTCCTCTTGTGCTGGGTATTTTTTATATTTATTGTGAAATTTCAATACATGCTTATATGTTGATGTGAGTAATTGTTTGTAATTATCTGATAAAGGATATTCCCGAGTTAGTTTTATTATTTCCTTTTTATTATTTTTTTTAGGGTCGTAAATCTCAAATGCTTTATGAATTAATTTACCAAATAATGTAGAATCTTGTTCCTCTGTATCAACTTTTATATTATCTATATATTGTAATTTATATTTTAATTTACATGAATCAAATGTTTTTATTTTTGATGCACTATACCTATTCATCTAAACACTCCTCTAAGCAGTGCGCGATGACCACCAGTTACTCTACCTTTAGAATCCACATAACCAAGCACATCATTCAATTCTATCATGGCCCCACCTTTTTCAAAATGTGACACATTATCAAATATAATGGGAGTAATTATATTACCATTTGTATCTACATGACCATATTTATTATTTAGTTTAACAGAAGCTCTACCTTCTCTAAACTCCCATACTTTATCATATTTATCTTTCCAATTCATTTATACCCTCCATGCAACTTCTAATATACATACTACATCTTGTAGTGGTGATCCTGCCCCACCTCCAACTTCCATACTGATAACATCATTTTCATTAAAATTAACATTAAGATTTTTTACATTAATATCTCCACCACTATCAGTTACTAATGTATGAGCAGTTGATTGATTGATTTTAATATATACATCTCTTCCAGAAACAGAGTTCGTAGAAGTTAGTGTAGCTGATAGAATTGTACCATTTTTATTCATTGGATATCCAGATCTACTATCCCATACGCTTGCTGTTAATAAAATATGCCCCTTGGCTACATGACGGCCAAATTCTAAGAATTTAGATGGACTCAACCATTTATTCCGTGAACCGTCATATATATACAATATGTTGTCTACTACAGCGATACTACCACCATTGAGATTTTGATTTGGTGCTGATGATTGAGAAGTTAACTCTAATGGAGGAGTTGTACCGCCAACAACTTTTACAGGGCCATCTGAATCAGAGATGGTAACTGTATTTCCTGCTTCATATGCTTCTTGTAAGTTTGATGCCCCACCAGCAGTTGTCTGTAATTCTTCTAATGCTCCTTGAACATTATCTGATGTAATTCCAGTGATAGATTCGATTCCGATTTTTGATGCTCCAGAATTCGTTGTATTACTTCCCAATTCTGTTTCTGTATAATATCTATCATCATGAATATGCCCAGTATCTGATTTACCAGACAATAATCCATCTACTTCACTTTCTGTATAATATCTATCATCATGAATATGCCCAGTATCTGATTTATTACTTAATAAACCATCAATTTCTGTTTCTGTATAATATCTATCATCATGAATGTGTCCAGTGTCTGATTTATTACTTAATAATCCATTTACTTCAGTTTCAGTATAATAACGACTGTCTAATTGTCCATTATTCAACTGTGTTTTGTTATAATAATTTGTTTGTATTTCACTTTCTGTGTAATATCTATCATCATGGATGTGCCCAGTATCTGATTTACCAGACAATAATCCATCTACTTCAGTTTCTGTGTAATAAAGACTATTATGATTATGCCCAATGTCTGATTTACTACTCAATAAACCGTCCACCTCAGTTTCAGTATAATAAAGATCATCATGAGCGTGCCCGACATTTGATTTTCCAGATAATAACCCATCTATCTCAGTTTCTGTATAATATATATCATCATGTTTGTGAAGTATAGTATTACCACCATCTGTTAAATCATTATACTCTATGTTTGTAAGGTGTTTATAGTCTCCGTCATTTAATCCCAACAAATTGTTGTGTGTGATTGAACCTGTATTATTTGCTAACCATATCCAACTTCCACTTTCATACTTGTAGAATCCTTCATCATTTACCCCATCATCATTTCTTACGATATAAATATCACCTTCAGAAGCAGAAGATGGTAAATCTGCATAATAATCCACAGCTCCTTTTATACCAAATGTCTCTATACCGGTTAATAAAGCGTCAACTTCTGTTTCGGTATAATATCTATTATCTAATTGACCACTGTTTAAATCTGTCTTAGTATAATAATTTGTTTGTATTTCGGTTTCAGTAAAATAACGACCATCTAATTGTCCTGTGTCTAATTCATTCTTAGTATAATAATTTGTCAATAATGAATCAGTTTCAGTTTCTGTATAATATCTATCATCATGAGTGTGGTTAATATTTGATTTATTTGATAATAATGTATCAATTTCAGACTCAGTGTAATATAAACTATTTAATTGTCCCCCGTTTAAATCTGTCTTGGTATAATAGTTTGTAGTAATCTCAGTTTCAGTAAAATATCTATCATCATGAATATGTCCAACATTTGATTTACCAGACAATAATCCATCAATTTCAGTTTCTGTGTAATAACGACCATCTAATTGCCCTCCATCTAATTCTGTTTCTGTGTAATATCTATCATCATGGATGTGCCCAGTATCAGATTTATTACTTAATAAACTGTCCACCTCAGTTTCTGTATAATATCTATCATCATGAATGTGCCCAGTATCTGATTTACCAGACAATAATCCATCTAATTCTGTTTCTGTATAGTATAAACTATTTAATTGTCCCCCATTTAAATCTGTCTTAGTATAATAATTTGTAGTAATCTCAGTTTCTGTGTAATATCGATCATCATGAATATGTCCAGTATCTGATTTACCAGACAATAATGAATCAATTTCAGTTTCTGTATAATAAAGACTATTATGATTATGTCCAACATCCGATTTACCAGATAAAAAACCGTCTAAGGTAGCTCTTGTGTAGTATAATGTGCTGTGATGATGATAGGAAGAAGCGTCATTACCTTGAGTGAGAGCAGCATTTTCATTTGTATCCATATGATAATAATCACCAGTATCTAATCCATTTAAATCATTATGATTTGTAGCCCCAGTGTTTGCTGCTAAGAAATTCCATTGAGTACCCTCCCATCTATAAAAACCTTCATTTTGTGGATCTGTGGCTGCTCTTACAATATAGATATCACCAACATCATTACCAGCTGCCGGTAAATCTGCTACATAATCAACTGAACCAGATATTCCGTATGCTGCAGCAGAAATCATCGCATCTAATTCTGTTTCTGTATAGTAACGATTATCTAATTGCCCTCCATCTAATTCTGTTTCTGTGTAATATCTATCATCATGAATATGAGATGAAGGATTGAATTCAATCGGCACATTTGTTAAATTGTTCCAATGGACTTCAGCAATTGTATCAGTAGATAATTCACTTTCTGTGTAATATCTATCATCATGAATATGTCCAGTATCAGATTTACCAGACAACAATGAATCAGTTTCAGACTCAGTATAATATCGATCATCATGGATGTGCCCAGTATCTGATTTACCAGACAATAATGAATCAATTTCAGTTTCTGTGTAATAACGACCATCTAATGAACCGTTTAATAATTCTGTTTCTGTGAAATATCTACCATCTAATGAACCGTTTAATAATTCTGTTTTAGTAAAATATAAATTGAATGTAGAATCTAATTCAGTTTCTGTATAATATCGATCATCATGAATATGTCCAACATTTGATTTACCAGACAGAAATCCATCTAATTCTGTTTCTGTGTAATAGCGACCATCTAATTGTCCACCATCTAAATCTGTCTTAGTATAATAATTTGTTTGTATTTCTGTTTCAGTATAATAACGATTATCTAACTGTCCACCATCTAAATCTGTTTTAGTATAATACAAATTAAATGTAGAATCTAATTCTGTTTCGGTATAATAGCGATTATCTAATTGTCCACCATCTAATTCTGTTTTAGTATAATAATTTGTTAATAAATTATCTATTTCTGTTTCAGTATAATATATTGAATCATGGTGATGGATAAATGCTTCATTACTAGCTGTTAATTGGTTAAATTGAGTAATGGTTAAATGTTTATAGTCTCCATTATTTAGCCCCAATAAATCATTATGATGAATTCCACCCACATTATGAGCTAACCATACCCAACTCGCACCATCATAACGATAAAAGCCTTCATTATTTACTCCATCATCATTTCTTACAATATATACCGTTCCACTATCAGGACTTGATGGTAAATCTGCATAGTAATCTACTGCCCCAGATATACCATATGATGCAGCAGCGATAAGACCATCAACTTCAGTTTTATTATAATAATTTGTTGTAATTTCACCTTCAGTAAAATACCTGGTATCTAATACATTGGCTCCTATGGCCCCGGTTGGTGTTAATTGTGTTTTTGTGTAATATAATGAATCATGATTATGAACTAAATTCGCTTTCCCAGATAATAATGAATCTACTTCTGATTCAGTGTAATATCGTGTGTCTAATTGCCCGTTGTTTAATTGTGTTTGCGTATAGAAATTTGCATTTATCTCAGTTTCTGTATAATATCGTGAATCTAATACACCACCATCTAATTCTGTTTTTAAATAATAAAGATCCAATAAATCATTAACTTCAGTTTCAGTAAAATAACGATGGTCTAATGCTCCATCGTCTAATTCATCCTCTGTATAATATCTATCATCATGAATATGAGATGACGGATTAAATTCAGTTGGTACATTCGTAAGATTGCCCCAATGAACCGATGCTGAACCTGATGTTTGTAGCTCAGTCTTTCTATAGTAAAAATTATCATGATGATGCCAATTCGTATGTCCACCATTGGTTAGATCAGCAGCCTGTTGATCAGTGAGATTATTAACTTCTGCACCAGTTTCTATTGTATCTAATTTTGTACCATCAACTGAAACATCTCTGCCATCAATAATCATTGTATGAGGATCCGATTGGTGTTCAAAATCTCTCATAATGGATTGAGGAATTTGTGAATCATCAAGAACCCCGGTATGGTGTGGACCGTTAATAGCATGAGTTTCTGGATATACTTCTACGGGAAATTTTTTTGTAGTTGGATCAACAACTACGCCATCTACTTCAATTATTCTGTATGAGATAACAGGCCTCCCTAGGCATTATATAATTTACCACTTTCTACGTTATATCGATATTTAGAACCGTCATCCGCAACTAATGTGATGTCTCCTTTGGGCCGAGTTCCTTCTATATCAATTGGTTCTGCATCTTTATTAAACTTATTTAATAAATTTTTATTTTTTAGAATAGTAAGAATATCAGTTAATACCTTTTTCCATTCTGGTGGAACAGAATCTGGAATTTTTTGATTAATAAAGATTTTATTCGTGGGTATTTTCCCGCCAACTACTTCTGCTTGTAGTTCATGTAGTGCTTTTTTAAACTTCATTTTTTTCCTTCCATTTTTTTAATGCTTTTTCATATTCTTCTTTTGAATCATATTCTTCTCGTTTAGGACAATTCCCTCTTCCTTTTCCCTTTCCAGGACCTTTTTCACCCCTCGCACTATTCTTATATGGTCCTGTACCGTCTTGAACTCCAGGGTTATCATATCCTTCATCTAATTGGTTCAAGAAATCTTTTAATTTCATAGTTAATCTCCTTTTATTTTAATACATTTTTTATAATTAAATGTGTTACATCATTAAAATGTATTGGTTCTGCATCATTATTTGTTTGCATCATTATTTCTTTTTTTCTTTCATGTCTTTGCCCATATGTAATATTGGGAGCATTGGGTATTGCTTTGTTCTCATTCTCTTGCGTCAATATTAAATGAAAAAAATCACTCAATTTCCTAAAATCTTTAATTAGATAATTACTGTTTTCAATTTTTTTTATTAATATCGGGAATACATGTTTTTGTAATATTTCCAGTTGAAACGCATTGTCCGTAGATTTTAAATCTCCAGTAACAGTAGTATTAATATAATCAGATATTCCAGGATAAAGTTTATCAACATCAAATTGTATATCATATCTTAATTCTCCTTTATCATAGAATGTAAATCCATATTTATTACATAATTTTCTTATATATTTAACAAATTTTGGTTCTTTATTATTTGTATATTCATCTTTTAGTTTCTTTCCTAATTCAACTATACCATCATAAT